>WQYN01000031.1 GCA_009781225.1 Micrococcales bacterium
CCGCGCCCTGGAGAACGCCGGCAACACCTACATCCGCCTCGCCAGGCTCGCCCCCGACCGGTTGGAAGACGCCTGGGCGACCCTCATCGCCGATCTCGACTCCCTCATTGCCGAGGCGAACGGCGCCCAATCCGTCTCCCCCGAACGCTTCGCCGCCTTCCGAACCGCCTACACCACGATCTACGAGGACTACCTCACCTTCTGCACACCTGACTAGTAGCCCCACCAAGGGCTGTCACTTGGGTACAGGGGCCCTACGGACGATGGCGTTCCAGGGCGACGACTCGGCCTCGCCAAGGGCCGCGCTGGGCAACGTGAGCGACCAGGGCCTCGGAGGTTTTCAGATACGGATCAGCCTGGGGGATGGCGCCGCGCAGCACCTGGGATTGCATACAGGCGCTGGCCAGAGCCTCAAACAAGATCGGGAGGACTGGCCGATGCGTGCACACGACAGACCCCGGGCCTGATGATCGCAGCTCCCTGCGCACCACCGCAGCCGCCGCAGCGGGCCGACCCAGCGCCGCATCCTCGGTCAGCTCTGGCGCCTCAACCCGGTCCAGCGCGGCCGCCCGCGCGTAGGCCTTAAGCGTTGCCCGACAACGCCGCCAAGGACTGGTCCGCAGAGCCACCACACCGAAGGCAGACAGGACGCAGGTCAACCCTCGAGCCCGTGCCCGCCCCTCCTCCGTCAACGGGCGAGTCTCCTGCTCAGAGCCCCAGGAAGAACGCGGAACAGCCTCGGCGTGCCGCAGCACCACAACCGCCCGGGTCGCCAACGTCCCGGCCCGGAAGCGGGCAACCAGCTCGTCGAGGGGAACCCGGTCCTTGAGGTGGGTCAGCATGCGTCGAGCCCGACCCGCCCGGACCCAGCGCACCGCGTCAACCTCCTCCTCCAGCGCTGGCGCCACCGGGGAACGCACCGCGAGCGCCGCCGCCTCGCCGGGACCCGCCGGTCGCGCCGCCCAGTAGGAGACAACCTTGATCTGGCCCGTGTTGAGCCGATACTCCAGCGTCGGGAGGCGAACGCCGAGGATGACGCGTTCCCCCGTCTCCTCCTCGACCTCACGCAAGGCACAGGCGACCGAGGACTCTCCATCCTTCGGCTTGCCTTTTGGCCATGACCAGTCGCGATACCTCGGCCGGTGGACGAGCAACACCTCGAGGCGACCCGACCGGATCCGCCACACCAGGCACCCCGCTGCGTGAATCGGCGACAGGTCCTCGCCCAGGCCGGGCCTCACCGCACCCGTACCCCGCGCCGACGCTGGCGAGTCATGTACATCTCCTGCACATCCGCAGCGGGCGAGCCATCCTCCTGCAGCCTGTGCGGTTCCCACGTCCCATCAGGCATGAGATGCCACGACGCGGTCGCGTCGTCCATCGACACCGCCATCATGTCGAGCAGCTCGGTGACATGCCCCGGGTCCGTGACAGACACCAGTGCCTCGACTCGGCGATCCAAGTTGCGATGCATCAAATCTGAAGATCCAATGAGAAGGTCTGGCGCGCCATCGTTCGCAAAAGCGAAAAGGCGTGAGTGCTCAAGGAAACGCCCGAGAATCGAGCGCACCACGATGTTTTCGCTGAGCCCCGGAACCCCGGCGCGCAAGGCGCAAATCCCGCGAACCAGCAGCTCAATGGGCACGCCGTCCTGCGAGGCGGCATAGAGCGCGTCGATCACTCCCTCGTCAACGATCGAGTTGACCTTGATCTTGACCCACGCCTCGCGCCCAGCCAGGTGATTCTCGCGCTCGCGGTCGATCCGCTCAATGAGCCCCTTGCGCACCCCCGTCGGCGCCACGACCAGCCGAGTGAAGGACGATGAAGGCGCCCACCCGGAAAGCTGATTGAACAGCCGGGTCAAGTCCTGGCCCACATCAGGATCGCAGGTCAGGATGCCCAAGTCCTCATACTGCCGGGCGGTCTTGGGGTTGTAGTTCCCGGTCCCGACGTGGCAATACCGGGCCAGGCCCGAGGACTCCTGGCGGACCACGAGCAGGAGTTTGCAATGCGTCTTGAGCCCGACGAGGCCGTAGACCACGTGGACGCCGGCCTCTTCGAGCTTGCGGGCCCAGGAGATGTTCGCCTGCTCATCAAACCGGGCTTTGAGCTCCACCAACACCAAGACCTGTTTCCCCGCGTGAGCTGCGTCAATGAGCGAGTCGATGACCGGTGACTCGCCCGAGGTTCGGTAAAGCGTCTGCTTGATCGCCAACACCTTGGGGTCCGCCGCAGCCTGCGCCAAGAACGTCTGCACCGAGGTGGAGAACGAATCGTAGGGGTGGTGAAGCAGCACGTCACGCCGAGCGATCGCGGCGAAAATGTCCGTCGGCTTGGCGGATTCCACCTCGGCCAGCTGCGGGTGAGTCGTGGGGACAAACGGCTGATAGTGCAGGTCAGAGCGGTCAAGGTCAGCGATGACATTGAGCCCGCGGTAGTCGAGAGGCTCCGGCAGTTCGTAGACCTCCCGCTCGGTGATCTTCAGCTCGCGCACCAGGAGTTTGCGCACGTTGGGCGAGATCCCCTGGGCCACCTCGAGTCGGATCGGCGGGCCAAACCGCCGCCGCAGCAACTCCCGCTCCATCGCCTTGAGGAGATTCTCGGCATCGTCCTCCTCGACCTCGAAGTCCTCGTTGCGGGTGATGCGGAAGGACCAGTGCTCGACCACCTCCATCCCCGGGAACAGGAAGTCCAAGTGCTCGGCCATGACGTCTTCGAGCGGGACAAAGGACGTCCGCCCCATCCCCAACGCGGCATCCGCCGACCGCCGCGGCTTGCCCTTCGCGTCCACAGGAATGAACCGCGGCAGCATCTCCGGCACCTTGACCCGCGCAAACATCTCCTTGCGTGTCTCGGGGTCGCGCACCATCACGGCAAGGTTGAGCGAGTTCCCCGCGATGTGGGGGAAGGGGTGCGCGGGGTCCACCGCCAACGGCGTGAGCACCGGGAAGATCTGGCGGCGGAAGTACTTCCCGAGCCGGTCATGCTCAGACGGCTCCAAATCCGCCCAGTGCACCATTTCGATGCCCTCGGCCGCGAGCGCCGGCCTGATCTCTTCCAGAAAACACCGCGTCACCCGTCGCATCAGCTCATGGGCCCGCGCCTCAATGGCCTCGAGAACCTGGCGTGGCGTCATCCCCGACGCCCCCGTCACCGCGAGCCCCGCGCCGATCCGCCGCTTGAGCCCGGCGACCCGCACCATGAAGAACTCGTCGAGATTGGACGAGAAGATGGCGCAGAACCGCACCCTTTCCAGCAGCGGAAGGTGGGGATCCTCGGCGAGCTGCAGCACGCGATCATTGAACGACAACCAGCTCAGCTCGCGGTCCCCAAACCGGTCCGCAGAGAGTTCGGGGGGAGCGGCAGGTGCCCGAAGCATCGAAACCTCAGCCGTCATGGCCCTATCCTGGCACGCTCCAGCGCCCAGTCGCATCCCAGGCGCAGATTCGCCCCCCGTGCGCCGCGTCCCGAGCCCCCGCGTCACCACCCATACTGCACATCCCTACCGACGATGACGAACCCGGCCTTGGCACACAACTCCCCCGCTGCGTACGACCCAACGAGCCGAGCCCCTGCGTCACCACCCATACTGCACATCCCTACCGACGATGACGAACCCGGCCTGCGCATACATCCGCACCGCCCGCTCCCGCTCCGCCTCGACGTACAACTCGACTTGCCGCACCCCGCGCCCCACGAGGTGCTCGAGCCCCGCTGTGAGCAGGGCCCGACCCAACCCCACCCCCTGCGCGCTCGGATGGACGCCGATGGCGTAGATCTCTCCGACCTCCCCAACCACCTTGGTCCACACGTATCCCCGCAGGTCACCGCCCCCCGGCTCGCGCGCCGCCAGCAGCCCGTCCGGGTCAAACCAAGGCTCGCTCATCCGCCGCACGAGGTCCTCCCGTGTCATCCTCCCCTGCTCCGGATGCCCCACAAACGCCGCCGCGTTCACCCCCACCCACGCCTCCTCATCCTTCCCCTCGACAAACCCCCCCACCTCCCACGGTGACTTCCCACCAATTCTCACGAAACGCGCAGTCGAAGAACCCTGACAGCGTTCTTGAACTGCACGTTTCGCGACAATCGGCGCGTCGGGGCGATCCCCCACCCCACCTCGCGACAACCCTTCCCCACCCGCGACGCCCTCTCCCCCTGTGCTCATATGGAGCAGTTCACGTCGGCGGGTTGCTCCCAAGGCCTCGGCGAAGGCTCGCGAGCAGGGAAGATCCCCGTGAGCCCACATGAGGAGCGGCGAGGATGATTCGCGCAGGAGTGCCTCCGTCATCGAGCGCCCGATCCCCTGACGCCGCACTTCAGGTGCGACAACAAGCTCGGCACGGGAGGTCCCCAGGTCGAGCTGGGCGTATGCGACGACCCGATCGACGCGGCGTTCGAGCAGGTGGAGGGCGTCTTTGCTGCCGTAGCGAAGCGCGAGGAGGGGAGCCTCTGAAAGGGGAGGGACGCCATCGTGCGCAGTGGTGTTTGTGGCGAGGGCCATGACCTCGGCGACGGTCTCATCGGGAAGGGGACCGCGGGTAAGGGTGCTAGTCAAGGGTCCCAACCTTCCACGAAGCGGCGGCCTTGGCGAGGTCGTCGGACATGGTGAGGAAGCGAGCGGCTTCGCGGGTGTCGCGGGCGGCGGCTTCCTCGGAGTCGAGGAGGTTGGCGTCGGCGGCTGAGCCGACTGCGAGGACCCGGGCGAAGGCGGAGGCGCGGTTCAGGGCGAGGCCGAAGTCGCCGGTAAACACGCCGGTGAGGATGGCGTCGGCGAGGGCGCGCAGCTCGGCGGGACCCGGCGGCGGGGCTGCGCCGGCGATCGCGTCGGGGACTTCGGCGAGCGGGGCGCCCAAGCGGTAGCGGTCGGCGAGAGTGGGATCGACGCGGACGTGCTCGCGCAGCAGGTAGACGCGCCAGAGGGCGCCGGGGAGCGAGTCGGCGGGGGCGTCGGCCCACAGCTGGGCGAGGGTTTCGACCCCCTCAGTCTCGACCAGGGCACGCAGGCGCGCGAGAAGGGCCGGATCGGTCGGGGCCTCGGCGCGAGCGCGGGACAGGAGGATGCGCGCCGTCTCGTGGGCAGCCTCCTTGCGAGTGGCGGGATCGGCGCCCCCAGGAAGCTCATCCGCCTTGAGTGGGTCAAGATGCGCAGGTCGATGAAAGCGCCGGGTCATGGTTTGCCTCCCTGGCTGGGGATTTGGGCGTGGCGGCCGCGAGGGCGACGGGTCATGGGGTGACTCCCTGGCTACGGACTTGAGCATGGCGGCCGCGGGGGCGGTGGCCCTTGTGCGAGCGGCGGCGTTCGCCCCACGGCCACAGGAGGGCCAGGCACAACGCGGCGCCGCCCATCCGCCCTGGCCAGGTGGCGCTCCACCGCAGCGGGTAGGCCCACGGTGTGCCGATGCGGGTGACGACCTTGCCGGCGATCTGACCCTGGGAGATGGGATCGGGATCTGGGGCTCCAGCGAGTCGGTTGTCCGGATCCGGGCAGGCCTGGTCCTGACACGTAACGAAGGTGCCGTCCTCAAGGGCGCCGACGATCCTGCGCAGAGCCGATGTTTCTGCAGGAACGCGTACCACGTCGCCGACCTGGTACGACGCTGCACTCTTGAGGTAGACGATGTCCCCGGGGTTGAGGGTCGGGCTCATCGACCGAGCCGACACCAAGACGCACGACGCCCCGACCACTCCACAAACCAGCGGCGCCAACAGCACTCCCACCACGGCGACCGCGGCAACACCTCGAGCCACTCCCAACACAGTCCGTGCCATGAGCCCCCATGCCTTGACCAGTAGAACTCCCCCAAGCCTACGACCTCCCTCCCCACAACACCGGAAAACCCGCCCCTTCCCGCACCCCCCGGTCGTCACTCACCTCGCCGACACCGCTGCCCTGCCCTGCGCCGGGGGTGAGTGTCGGTGTTGGGAGCGGGCAAATGTACTCGGGATTCCGAGTACATTTGTGCTCGGGATCGCGCGCACGTTTATGCTCGGGATTTCGCGTATAGTTGTGCGCGAGTCTCCGAGTACGTTTGTGCTCGGAGTGCAACGTAGAGGAGAGGTCCATGACCACACTGACGCCGAACGACCCCGACGATGCCGACCTGGTACCACTCAAACCCAATCCCGGCTCGGAGCTGGATCCAGCCAACTGCGTCGGACGCGACGTGGAGACCGCCCAGGCGCGGGAGATGCTCGACGGGCGCATGAGAATCGTCCTGAGTGACCCTCGACGCATGGGGAAGACCCTGTGGATGAAGGCGCTCGCCGACAACCTCACCAGCAGCGGAGCATACCGCGTTGTCATGGTCGACTACCAGGGAGTCAATACGACTCAGGAGTTTCTCCGCGTGACCGTCGATGCTCTGGTGGCATCGCAACACCTGTCGAAGAGCTTCCTCCGTTTCCTCAAGAGCATCGCCGACAACGTTGATGTGACCCTTGGTAGGGGGCTGTTGACCATCAAGAAGTCGGCCCTGGCTGACGGACCACTCGACCTCCTGGTGCGCACACTGACGCAGCTGGGCAGCGAAGCCAGCGAGTCCAAGCAGGCGCCGTTCGCCATCATGATGGACGAAGTGCCGGACGCGGTCCTGAGCATCGCTGAACACGGCGATCCTCGGGATGGCAAGAATCTCCTGCAACGGCTTCGTCGACTCCGGCACGCGGAGCCGAACATACGCTGGATCATCGCGGGTTCGGTCGGCTTTCACCACGTCCGGACAGCATGTGGCGCTGGGGAGGATGTGACGAATGACCTCGTCCCGCTGCCGTTCGGTCCGCTGAACGAGGCTGATGCTGCGGTCTTGACCCGCCGCCTGGCACTGGGAATCGGCCGCCCTATCGACCATGCCGCAGTCACGACGATGGTCAGCCTGACCGGTGGCATGCCCTACCTCATCCAGAAGCTCGTGTTCCTGCTCCGCACCCGCGACGACGGCACCAAGCTCGAAGGACCCATCGGCGAGCAAGACGTGCGCGCGAGCTACGCAAGCTTCCTCGCGAACCGCGACGAGAGTGGCGACGCCGCTCAGTTTGTCTCTCGCATCACCCGGTACTACAGGGGCGGAGACGAGAAGCTGGCCTTCGCCATCCTCGACTGGTTCGCCACGGGCTCTGACGAGTGGCGACCCCTGGTTGACCTTCCGGTCGAGCACCGTCGGCACGACCGCTTCTTGCCTGTCTTCGAGAACCTCGTCCGCGACCATTACCTTCAGGAGAACGACGACGGTTGCGTGCGCTGGCGGTATGGCTTCATACGAGCGATCTACCAGCATCGGAGGATGCGCGGGACAGGCGCGTGATGTCTCACATCTCCCGCTTCACGCCGTGGACGACCCCTCGTAAGCAGCTCGAGGACATCTTCGTTGCCCGACAGGGTCTGCTTGACGACCTCGTGGATGAAGTCCGTCATGCCTCACAGGCGCGATCTCGAAACCACACGCTGATCGTGGGCCCACGCGGCGCGGGCAAGACTCACCTTCTGGCGATGACGTACTACCGGATCAAAGATTTGCACGATGACGGCACTCGCCTCCAGGTGGCCCGGCTCCCCGAGGATCCGTGGACCATCGTCTCGTATCGTCACCTTCTCGCCGCGATCCTTCGTTCACTCGATGAGACGGACCTGCCAGCGTCTCATCACGAGATGGAGCACCGGCTGGACGCGCTCTACGAGGCTGACGGTGTCGTCATCGTCCTCATTGAGAATCTGGACGAGGTGTTTGCGCAGATTGGTGTAGACGGACAGCGGCTGCTGCGCCACTTCCTCCAGACGTCGGAGGCCCTGTTCCTGCTCGCGACGACGACGACGCTCGACCGGAGCATGACTGACCAGGTGAGCCCGTTCTACGCGTTCTTCTCGACGCTGCGGCTGGCGCCGCTGACCCCGGTGCAAACGCATGGTTTGGTGAAGAATCTGGCCCGGGCGCGCGAGGACGAGGAGTTGATTGAGGCTCTGGAGCAGCCTGTTGCTTCGCGGCGCCTTCGGGCTGTCCAGCATTTGGCGGGTGGCCAGCCGCGTCTGTGGGTGGCGTTTGGGCAGATCCTCACGCCGGAGGATGTCCCTCGCATGGCTGACACCCTTTTCAAGAGCTTCGACGACCTCATGCCCTACTACGAGGATCGGCTGCGGCAGCTAACCCCCCAACAAAGGCTGATTGTCCACGAGCTGGCGGCGGCCGATCATCCGCTTCATGTCCAGGAACTGGCGCGGCGGTTGGACCTGGCGCAGACGGGTGTCGCTCGCGCGTTGGGCGAGCTGCGGGAGCTTCGGTGGGTCGTCAAGGTGGTCACGCCGTGGGATGAGCTGCTCGACGGCCGACGGAGCTACTACGAGCTGGCTGAGCCACTGGTGCGCATGGCGTTCCAAATGAAGGACTCGGTTGATGAGCCTTTGCGGGTCATCGTCGACTTCTTGTCCTACTGGTTTGATCCCAAGGATGTCGCTGCTCAGCGAGGTTTTGCGGATTCCGGGGATGGGTACGCGCTGGAACTCGAGAGGGCGTTCAGCGGGGACTCCACCGTTCGGGTTGCACGTCGACTCTCCAGGCTTCCGGACTCCAGAGCGTCCGATGTCGACCTGCTGGGTCGGGTCGATGACGCGCTCGCCGCCCTGGGAGCTGGAGACGCCGAGCCGGCGATGGCGCTTCCGACGAACGTCCGCGCTGCCCTTGAGGAGCGGTGTCAGTCGGAGTCGCTGTCCGCCATCCGGTTCGAGATCCACGAAGCAGCGATGGGCGAGATGGGGAACGTGCCCCGCGAACCGCAGTCCTCGCAGTGGATCGCGCGAGGCGAGGGGCTTGTTGAGGACGCCGCCGAGAGACCAAGGGCGTTGTCCCTGTGGTCTCGATGGCTCGCGCATGGGTGGCGTCTCAAGGAGGCCGAGGCTGTCGCCAACCTCATCGACTGGAAGCGCAACCCAGATGAGGCCTTCGACGCTCGCAACAGGTTGGTGCGGGCGGGTATTGCGGCGGGCCGTCCTCACCTGACCGTCCCAATGAGCGAGCGACTCTGTTCCGACGCCAAGCGCACCTGGGGTCCGGACCACCCCCGCACCGTAGCTGCGCAAGTCGACCTCGCGATCACCTGCTACAAGTTGGGTGGGCGCGAAAACCTCGCACGGGCCGCCGAGTTGTCCTTGGCAGTCGTCAAGGCCGATCCCCGCGGCAAGCCAGCCGATGTGCAGGAGCTCATCGAGGAGTGGCACCAGCGCATCACAGACGCTCTCGACAACGAACCACCGGCCGCGCAAGCCTGACGGAGGATCCTCCTCCGGCAGCAGTGGCGGTGATCGCGGTGGGCGAAAGGGGAAATGGGTGGGGGTGGGGGGGTGTTGAACCCAGGCAGGACCCCCTCTCCCTGGGAGCGGGTCCTCCACGAACCGGCTGAAGCGCCCTCCCAAGCGGGCGTCTTTGCGGGAGCTGCTCAACTTCGCCGAGCAGCTCCCCGGCCGGTTCCGGGTAGAAACCCTCTCTGACAACGGCAGAAACCCCTCGTTCGCTGGCGGAATAACGGCTCGCGCGTCATTATGCTGGTCGTAGGTTGTCCCATGTACGTAAGAACCGATCTCGCCACAGAGGGATGGGCCTCAGTGTGACGATGATCGCCAGATCTCCTGCAACTGGAGGGCGCGATGGACGCGTGGATTGCTCGCGACGCAGTCCTCGCCGCTTGTGCTGCGTTCCTCGGTGGTGTCCTCACACTCGGAATCCGAGCCGCCCTGGATCGCCTCTCCATGCGCGACCGTCGTCGCGCCGGCTCGCGCGCCCAGGCCGCCACGCCGACGCCTCGGGTGAGTACCACCTCGCGGTTCGCCGAGATTGAACGCGCAGGTCAGCATCGTCTCGGCGCCATGGCCGGCTCCTCGTGGCCCACGCATCAGGACGACCGGCTCACCGGGCCCCCCATGCCCGCCCCCGTCCTCGCACCCCAACCCATGCGCGCCCCAGCACCCGAGCCGGAGCCCGCACCCGAAGAAGCCCCCGATCCGGAGCCCACCCCCACCCCCGAACCCACCCCCGCACCCGCAACAGAACCTGAGCCCCAGCAGGAGAGCGCCGCGGTGCTCGCCCCAGCCCCGCCCACTCCTCCGACCCTCTACATTGCCGCGACCCCCACCCCGGTCCCTGCCGTGGAGAGTCCCGAGCCCGAGGAGAAGGCGACGCAAGAGAGCGAACCGGAAGCGCCGTCATCGTCCGCCATGGACGATGACGTCCCTGGCCCGCGCACGCCAGCCGACGGTGATCTGGGCGAAGGAAACGGCAAGCTCGTCAGCTACCCTCCGGCGCAACCTCGCCCACGCCCCACCCACCCCGCCAGCCAAATCCCCGAGCACTAGCGAAACCAGGAGTCTTGGTTGCATCGCTACGCAGGCGAGAGTTGCTACGTATCATCGCCCGTCGCGGCCCTTGGGCGGAGAATTGCCTGAACTCCGGAGCGCGTGATGCCAAGTTCCTTCGCTATCTGCCCGAAGGACTGGCCAAGATCCCGCAGCTCCTCCACGGCCTCCCGGCGATTCCTGGCCTCCCTTTGGCGCGCGAGTCTGGCTACCTCCGCTTTCCTGCCGGCGATCTCCGCTCGCAGGTACAGAACCTCCATCTCCACGTTGACGTCCGCGCTCATCTCGAGAGCGAGTCCCCTCGACGGGGTGGGATGTCGCGGCCGTCTCCAACCCGCCCCCGCCTGTATGCGAGCCCAGCCCGGGAATACTCAAGGTGTGTCTGGTCAAACGCGAGCTGTCTCGCGAGTCGAGAGAGCCCTTCGTGACCCGGGTACCTGTCCTCAACGCGTGAAACCGCCGCGTCCTTTTGCGAGCACCACCGTGCGAACTCTTCATCCCCCATCGGTCTGTCGCGCTCGGCTTGAAGTGCCGCCAGCCCCCCGCGCAGGAAGGAGCCACGTGGCCTCCGACTCCTGTCGAAGAGAATGCGTTGGCGGCTGCGGACAACCATGCGATCAACAGCACCGCCCCTTCTTGAGAGGGCGGCCAGCGTGTCGGGGATCCCGCAGACAGAAGCGTCGTGGGCTTCGAGCGAGGTGTAGCGTGCCCAACCCTCTGACATCTCGCCATCGACAAACCTCTTCAGGATCGACAGGTGGGACACTTCGGGGCTCACGGCCAAGAGGTGTCCCTCGATGTGAAACCCCATTCCGGCGAACCGCTCCGCGGTATCGATCGAGGTCCTGGGGTCTCGCCAGGTTCCTTCGATTCGGACGCTGATTCTGTGCTCAGCCGCGAAGTCAGAGGCCATCTCAACCCACCGGCCGGCCGCCTGCGCCGTGGCATTCGGCATCGCCTCCGGGAAGCTATCAAGCAAAGTCAGGTAGCCCGGGTGATAGGCGCGCAGGTTGTCGCCGAGGATTGGGACCATCGCCTGACCGCTCTGAGCGCCGATCTCGTTGCCGACCAGCGTCTTCCCTGCTCCGGGCTGGGCTCCGACAAGAATCAGAAGCGGGTCGAAAGAAGGAGACGAGTCGGCGAACAGGTCTTCGACGATCCTCTCCGCGAAGATCCGGGCTAGGTTGTCGTCTGACAGGTGGTGGCGGGAGAGGTCATCCGTCACGTGCTGCCTTGAACCGTTCGTTGAAGTCGGTCGTCTTTGCCTTCTGGGCCTCGAGGTCATGGAGGTCCACCGCACAAACCTCCGCGCGGATCGCGCGGATCACCCTGCTCTCCTCGCTTGGCACACCTGAAGCCCGAGGGCGCGAGGCGTACACCGACACCAGTCTGTTCGCTGCCTCGCACATGATGTCGTAGACGACAACCGGGTCATCAAGGTATGTGTCGGTCGTCGCGACAGTAGTCTGCGTCATGGTCCCTCCAGAAGGTGTATACCGTCAGCATACACCGTAGCTTCGAACGTCCCGCCGCCGCCACGATGCCCGGCGGGCACCGTGACCCGCCGTTCGAGAGGCACGTGGCCTGACATAGCGCAGGGGGCCAGCTGGTTACGGGTCTAGGTGGCCGGTTAGGATGCCGATCCAGCGGGCGACGAGGGTGAGGGTGGCGGCTAGGGTTCCGGCTCCGGCGGCGGCGATGCGGAGCCGGCTGGTTTGGGACCAGTGGGCGGCGCGGAAGCTCTTGAGGCCTGCGGAGACGGCGATTGATCCGAGGGGAATGCCGGGGATCGACATCAGGACGGCTAGGGAGCCGGGGTCAGCGAACCACGGGGGCAGGCCACCGACGTTGATGAGGGCGGCCGCGCCGTACCAGGTGAAGGCGAGGGCGTAGGCAGCGGCTAGCCAGGTTCGTCGGCGGCGGGACCCCAGGGCGACGATCAGGCCGGCGACAACGAACCCCGCCACCAGCAGGTTTGGCCACCACCGGAAGTAGGGGGTCCAGTCGGCGACGGCGCCGAGGAGGGCCAAGGGGGTTCCTTGGAAGTCGCCGGGGTTGAGGCGAACCAGGTGGTCAGTGACAGGAATCGCGCTGACTGAGACGACCGCTCCGATGGCCACCGAGGCTGCGAAGCAGGTCAGAGCCGTCCATCGCACGGGTTCGGCCCGGAATTGGCGGGCAAGGCGGCGGACCATCGGAACGGCAGCCGGGACTGCGAACAGGACAAAGGCGACGGCACCGAGGGGGTGCACCAACCACACGCCTTGGAACGCGACGAAGAGAATCCCCAGTCGCACCAGGCGCCCTGTCGATCGCAGGGTAGCCACGCGAGCCAACTGGATTGACCAGGCGAGCAGCGCCGGGACCAGCGCGAGAGCCGCTCCTTCGGAGAATCGACCGAGGGTCGGCATCGCGGCGGGCACGGCCTGATAGGCGACCGAGCCGATGGCGCCGACAATCGCCAGAGAGGGTCGTGCGGGGAAGAGCACCCGTTGGAGAGAGATGACCGAGCAGACCCACACGGCCCCCATCCCCGTGGCCACCATCCCCACTTCGGCCGCCCGTACCGGCACCAGTGAGGATGCGAGGGCGAGCACGTCGTGCCACGCCCCTCGCCTCCCCGAAGGATCGAAGGTGGGCATTCCCTGGCCCGCCGTCAGCCCAGCACCGAGGATCCAAGCCGCGAGGGCGCTGAGTCCGACCATGAGCCACTGGAACGGGTTCCAGCGTGTCAGGGAGCGTGGGGTGTGGAGGCGGGACACTCTCCCCACGGCCCAGGCCGCGAGAGCGAGCCCAGCCCAGCTTATTACGGCTTCGAGCCAACCCCAGGGTGCTCCGATCCAGCGCGCGACCTGCGCCCCGAAGCCTGTTCCCACGTAGGTCATCGCGGGGGCTAAGGCAATGGCGCTAAGACCCCGAACACCGGCCAGGAGGGCGGCTACCGCTCCAGGAACAAAGAGCAGCACCAGCGCGAGGATTGACGCTGCCACAATCTCGCCCACCAAAGCAGCCTACGGCCCTTCCATCACCTCCGAGGACCACCACGGGCCGCAGGGACGCAGCGACGGACCGGCACTCAGATCAGGGAAACCGGAGTCAGGCGACAACCTCCATCAGGGCCTTTCCCAGGTCGCCCGCCTCGCCGGGCGTCAGCTCCACGACGAGCCGTCCACCGCCCTCCAGAGGAACGCGCATGACGATGCCTCGTCCTTCCTTGACGACCTCGAGCGGTCCATCTCCGGTTCTCGGCTTCATGGCAGCCATGCCGCCACCCCTTTCGTCACGCTTGGTTAACCCCCCTAGTCTAGGGCATCCGGGAGTCCGGGGGCACCTCGTCGTCGGCAGCCAGGTCCCCTTCTAGTGCGGTGACCTCAGGAAACGCGACCTCAGGAAACGCGACCTCAGGGGCAGTGCGAGCATCTGCGATCGCTCGAGCTTCGCTTCGCCGCGCCCTCGCCGCGCGCAGACGCTGGCGGGCGGTTGACTCCTCCATCGAGGCGCTCCATCCTCCGCGAGCAAGCGCCACGGTCGCGACCACGCAGACGACCGCGAGAACACACAAGGCCCAGGTCATCTCTCTCCTCCCTCAGAGTTCCGGAGGGATCGCGCGGGCAAGAACGCAGGCAACCGCGTCCTCGGCGCTCGCGACGACTTCCATGAGGTCGAGGTCGCCCGGCGAGATCATGCCGCGGTCGCCGAGCTTCTCGTCGATCCATCCGGTCAAGCCCCCCCAGTATTCCGAATCGAGGAGCACGATGGGAAACCGCGTCACCTTCTCGGTTTGGACGAGCGTCGCCGCCTCGAACAGCTCGTCCAGGGTGCCAAAGCCTCCCGGGAGCACCACGAACCCGGTCGCGTACTTGACGAACATCACCTTGCGAGCGAAGAAGTACCGAAAGGAGATTCCAATGTCGAGGTAGGGGTTGAGCCCCTCCTCATGCGGCAGTTCGATGCCGAGCCCGACCGACGTTCCCCCCGCCTCGCGGCACCCCCGATTCGCGGCCGCCATCGCCCCGGGCCCTCCGCCCGTGATTACCGCGTAGCCCGCCTCGCCCAGGAGCCGACCCACTCGCCGCGCCTGTTCGTATTCCGGCTGGTCAGGCGTCACTCGCGCCGAGCCAAAGACCGAGATCGCCGGCCCCACCTCCGCGAGCGCCGCGAACCCGCGCGCAAACTCGTCGTGAATCCTCGCCAGCCGCGCCGCCTCCTCATCCGGGTCGGCCGCCTGGCCCAACAGCGCCTGATCGAGCGTCACCCCTCGCTTCACGTCAACCACCTGCGCACGATGGCGGCTACTTGCCTGATCTGCTCCGCTGGGCAGCGCTCGTCGTCAGTGTGGGCGAGAGTGGGGTCGCCGGGGCCGCAGTTCACGGCGGGGATCCCCATTTCGGCGAAACGGGCGACATCGGTCCAGCCCACCTTCGGCTGGGGTGGCGGCGACCCCTCAGCCATGGCGGCCATGAGGAAGGCGAGGGCTTCGGGAGCCAGCAGGTCAGGCCTGGCCGGTGGGGCGACATCGTCCACATCGAGGGGGATGTCGCCGAGAAGCTCGCCGAGAATCCGAAGGGCTTGCGCCGCGGTCTTGTCGGGAGCGAAGCGGTAGTTGACGGTGAGCGCGCACTGATCGGGGATGACGTTGCCGGCGATCCCACCCTCGATGAAGACGGCATTGAGGCTTTCGGGGTAGTCGAAGCCGTCGATGCTCACGGTGGTCGGGGTGTGGGCGGCGAGGGTCGCGAGGGTGGGGGCGGCGGCGTGGATCGCGTTGACACCCATCCAGGCGCGCGCCGAGTGGGCGGCTTTCCCGGCAAAACGGGCGATGACGCGCAGGGTGCCATTGCAGCCCACCTCGATGCCTCCGCTCGTCGGTTCGGCTAGGACAGCGAAGTCTCCCTTGATCCAGTCCGGGTGGTGTTCGATGAGTCGACCCAGACCCGACAGGTCGGAAGCAACCTCTTCTTGGTCGTAGAAGACCCAGCTCACGTCGACTCGTGGGGTGTCGAGCTCGGCAGCGAGGTGGGCCATGACGGCCAGGCCGCCCTTCATGTCTACGGAGCCTCGGCCCCACAGTTCATCCGAGGCCGGGTTGTGCCAGCCGGGCAGGTTCCCCCGCACGGGAACCGTATCGAGGTGACCAGCGACAATGACCCGTCGGTCGCTCCCCAGGTTAGTGCGGGCAACAATCGCGGCGCCGTCACGCAGGATCTCCAGGTGGGCGCAGGAACCGAGCGCCGCAGCAAGGGCATTGGCGAGTTCAGCCTCATTGCCTGAGACCGACTCAATGTTGACAAGCGCCAACGCCAACTCAACCGGATCAGAATGAAGGTCGAAGTTCACCTGCCCGACCCTATCGAAAGCGCGAGGCAGTCTGCGGACGGACGGGCCGCCATCGTCCATCGTGGCTAGCGCTGCTGTAGCGGCGGGTAGTCGCGCTCGACGGGGCCGACGTAGATCTGGCGGGGGCGGCCGATCTTGGTGGCGGGGTCGTTCATCATCTCGCGCCACTGGGCGATCCAGCCGGGGAGGCGACCAAAGGCGAAGAGGGGGGTGAACATCGAGGCGGGGAAGCCCATGGCGCGGTAGACGATCCCGGTGTAGAAGTCGACGTTCGGGTAGAGCTTGCGCTCGATGAAGTAGTCGTCGTTCAGGGCGATGTCCTCGACTTCGCGGGCGATGTCCAGCAGCTCATCCTTGACGCCGAGCGCGTCGAGCACCTCGTCGGCGGACTTCTTGACGATGGCGGCGCGCGGGTCGTAGTTCTTGTAAACCCGGTGGCCAAAGCCCATGAGTTTGACGCCGTCCACCTTGTTCTTCACCTTGGTCATGAAGGAGGCGACGTCGCGTCCCGAGTCGCGGATCTGGGCGAGCATCGTGAGGACCGCCTCGTTCGCCCCGCCGTGGAGCGGGCCGGACAGGGCGGCGACCCCCGCTGAGATCGAGGCGTAGAGGTTGGCCTGGGCCGAGCCAACCAGCCGAACCGTCGAGGTCGAGCAGTTTTGCTCGTGGTCGGCGTGGAGGATGAGCAGCACGTCGAGGGCGCGGATGAGCGCCTCGGGGAGGTTGGGGTCCTCGCCGGGCCGTTGGAAGGTCATCCGAGCAAAGTTCTCGATGTACCCCTGGCCGCGCACGGGGTAGAGCACGGCATATCCCGAGGCCCGGCGGTAGATCGAGGAGACCATGGTCGGCATTTTTGCCAACAACAGGACCGTCGCAAGCTCGACCGCTGCCGGGTTCAGTGGGTCCATCGACTCGGGATAGAAGCAGGCCATGGTCTGGATCGCCGCGCCGAGGACAGCCATGGGGTGGGCGGCCCGCGGCTGAACCGCGAGAATCTCGCGCAGATCCCCCGGCAGATACATGTGCTTGTCGATCCGCGCGAGGAACTGGTCGAGCTGCTCTGCCGTGGGCAGTTCCCCGTGAATGAGCAGGTAGGCGGTCTCCAAGTAGGTGGAGCGCTCGGCCAGCTGCTGGATCGGGTAGCCCCGGTAGCGCAGAATCCCCTTCCCTCCGTCAATGAAGGTGATGTCCGACGTGCACGACGCGGTGTTCATGAACCCTGGGTCCACGGTGACCAGGCCTGTCTTCGCGAGGAGGCTGGTGATGACGATTCCGTCGTTGCCAACACTGGCTTTCACCGGCGCGAGGTCAAGGCTCTGGTCGCCAACGTCAAGGCGAGCTGGCTGTGCGTCCATGCGTCACCCCTTTCTGGGTGGGTTGGCCCGCGGTGGGCTCTACGATGCGGCGAGCCTATCCGCCGCAGCCCCGATTGCGGCATCGCTGGCGGTTAGCGCGACCCTCACATGCGTCTCGTCACCATAGAAGGTACCGGGCGCAGCGAGAATGCCAGCCCCCGCCAAACGGTCGATGATCGCCCAAGCACCCGCGCCATCGTCCGCCTTCACCCAGAGGTACAGACCCGCTTCGGAACCGTCCACAACATAGCCTGCCTGCTCAAGGCTAGTACGCAGCGTTTGGCGACGGGCTTGGTAGCGCTTTTTTTGCACGATGACGTGAGTCTCGTCGCTCAGGGCCGCCGCCATGGCGATTTGAGTCGGGCCAGGCATCATCATCCCCATGTGCTTGCGGATGTGGAGGATCGGGGCGATTAGCTTGGGGTCGCCGGCGATCCAGGCCATGCGATAGCCGGCGGCGTTCGAGCGCTTGGACAGCGAGCCGAGGGCGAGGATGCCCGTGTGATCGCCGCCGTTGACCTTGGGGTCGAGGATCGAGGGGACGCCCTCGGAAGCCCACGGCTCCTCCCAGGCGAGGTCGGCGTAGCACTCGTCGGATGCGACGACGATGCCGCGCTGGCGCGCCCAGGTGACGCATCGACGCAGGTTCTCCACGGGGAGGACTTGGCCGGTGGGATTCGAGGGGGAGTTGAGCCAGATGAGGCGGACGCGGGCGGCAGTCCCGGGGGGAAGGTCGGCGGCGCGGTCGGCGAACAGCGGGTGAGCGCCGGCGAGGAGAGTCCCAACCTGGTAGGTCGGATAGGCGACGGTCGGGCAGATGACCGCGTCCCCTGCGCTGAGGCCAAGGAGCGAGGGGAGGAGGGCGACCATCTCCTTCGAGCCGATGGTCGGGAGGATGCCGTCGCGCTCGGGAGGCCGGATGCGGCGGACGTTGCGGTAGTGCTCGCGGATGGCTTTTCGCAGCTCAGGGGTGCCCGCGGTGGGAGGGTAGCCCGGCGCATTGGAGGTGAGGGCGTCCTGGATGAGGTCAGGGGTGGGGTCAACGGGCGAGCCGATCGACAGGTCGATCATCCCGTCCGGATGTGCTTCGGCTTTCGCCTTGAAGGGGGCCAGGGTGTCCCAGGGGAAGTCGGGGAGGGCGGCGGAGTGCAGTCCCATGGCGGATGCCTTTCCTTACTTAGCGGGGAGAGTGGCGACCATTTGGTCGTCGCTCGCGGTGGGGCCGGTCTTGGTCGCCGATCCTGGCGAGCCGAGCGCCGCGCAGAAGTCGGCGTTGGCACGCAGGTAGTCGGACCAGGCTCGTGGGAGGTCATCCTCGTAGTAGATCGCCTCGACGGGACAGACGGGCTCGCAGGCCCCGCAGTCGACGCACTCCTCGGGGTGGATGTAGAGCATCCGTCCGCCCTCGTAGATGCAGTCGACAGGGCACTCGTCGGTGCACGCCTTGTCCTTGACATCAACACACGGCTCGGCGATGACGTAGGCCACGGCCGCCTCCCTTCCTCATTCGCCTCCGCGATGGTGTGCCCCTAGTATCCCCGATATGGAGGACACGTGGGACAGATGCCCGAGTCGAGTGCCGGAACTCGCGCTTCCGGCCGCGGTTGTCGCGCGGCGGGGGCGGGTGGATGGGCTATCTGAGCTGGCTGCCTGCCTCGGGCATCGGGTGACAGTGCGACGGCGCCTGGCGGAAGGGGGCTACTCCGACGCGCTGGGTGAGCTGGTGAGCGTTGACTCAGGGGCCGTCATCGTGCGCACGAGGAGAGGCGAGGTGAGCGTTCCCGTCGCCGAGATTGCGATCGCGCGGGTGGTGCTGCCGCGTAACTAGGGCTTCTTGGACGGCTTGTCCTTCTTCTTGTCCTTCTCGTCGTCCTTGGGCTTCCTGGGCTCCTCGCACTTGTAGCCGTTGGTCGGCATGTAGGTCCAGGACCACTCCTGCTTTTCTTCCACCTTGCCGTTGAGCGAGAGGGTGCGCCAATAGGTGACCGAGAAGCCGTTGGAGCCCTGGTCCTGAGGCTTGCAGTCGGGGCCGGCCTTCTGCGTGATTGTCTTGGCGGGGACAATGCCGTACGAGTCGCCGATCACCGACTCGACATCCCAGTAGTGAGTGGACCACAGCTGGACGTGAACCCTGAGGTCATTGCCCACCCAGGCCCGAAGGAGCACACCGTAGGGAGTGTTGTTCTTGAAGCGATTGTCCAAGACTCCCTCCCATAAGGTGGCCTCGCGACCCCTGGGGTATCGGGAGAAGTAGTCGTAGTGAGGCTGGTGCTCGACATCCTCCATCCCGGCAAAGTGCCCGGCGTTGTACAACGTGGTCGAGAACTGTGAGAGGCCTCCCCCCATGCCTTCCTGCTGGCGACCATTAACGACGACCGGCGCATCATGCCAGCCATTTGCCACCGTGCGCGGGCCTAGCGTGTCGTTGAGCGAGAAGATCTCGCCGGGTTTGACGAGCACGCCCGTCACCTTCTTGGAGGCAAGCTTGAGGTTTTCTGTTCTGCTCCAGTTGGAGTAGGCCTGGGTTGCGAACTCGCCGACCACCTCGACGACTCCGAGCTTGGCGAGCTCCTCCTCCGACTGGGTGGGGTCAATGTCGATGACTGCGACCTCAGCCCTCCGGTCGGTGGGCGACTGGGCCGCGAGGGCAATCTCTCCGGGGATCGCCGCGAAATCGACCGTACGACCGGCGGTTCCCGGCACGATCTTCGGCTTGCCCTTCTTGAACGTGAACCGCGCGTTGCGCGCGTCGGATTCGATCCCCTCGGGCAGCCGCTCCTGGACCGCGTCGGTGATTGTGGCTTCATCGAAGGACAAGGTGAGGGTTCCCTTGATCGCGGTGATGGATGCTGCTTTTGCGAGGACCTCGACCGGGAGTTCGACGCTCTTGTCCTCCATCGCGATCTCGACGGGCGCCGAGAGGAGCGGCTCGGCAATCTCCCGGGTCGCGCGGTCAAGCTCGGCTTGGTCAACTCCCGGCGGGTCGGAGACTACCGGCAGGTCAATCGGGGTTTTCGCGTCGAACCAACGCTCGGAGACAAGCGCTCTCGCCGTCGGTTCATCGAGGGTTCTCCCGTCCACGGGCGCGGTGGTCGACACGATTTCACCCTCGACCGACATGGTCCCGTCGACCGGTGCCACGGCCGTCCGAGTGGCCAGATCGTGGATGGTGGCGGTGAGCTTGTCCTCATCCACCGTGAGCGCTGGGGGCAGCTCCCGGCTTCCAGTCATCCGTTTCCACAGCTCACCGGGGTGGTATGTGAGGTCAGCCACGCCTTCGAGAGTGGTCTTGGCGGAGAACTCCAGTCCCGCCTGCTGCGGATCGAGCGCGCTCTCCTCACCGTCCACCGTCACCTCGACCGGCTCGACCGCCCTCTGGCCCAGTTCCTGGTCAAGGCGCGCGACGGCATCGTCCACCGCGAGCCCGCCGATCTCAACGCCCACGACCGTGGTCCGCGCCGGCACCGTGCCCGCCTGGTTGTTCGCCAGCCACACATACCCCCCCGCCAACCCGCCGACGATGACGAGCGGCAAGACCACGCGCAACCAGCGCCTCTTCCCCGACCCGGCCTTGACGGCAGGGAGGGTGGCAGTCTCGGTGGGTTTGGGTTTGGGTGGTGAGGGAGGTGTCGGTCTGGTGGGCGGGGTTGTCCTTTTGGGGGGTGCCTTTGGGGCTTGGAGAGGGGCTGCCTTTGGGGCCTGGCGCGGGGCTGCTGTTGGGGCCTGCTGCGGGGTGGTCTGGAGAGGGGCTGCCTTCGGAGCCTGACGCGGGGGCGCCTTCGGAGCCTGACGCGGAATCTCCCGAGTGGCCTCGAGAGGGGCTTCTTGAGTCGCCTCGGTAGGGGCCGCCTTGGGAGCTTGACGCGGAGGCTCCTTCGGGGCCTGTTTGGGGGTTTCTGGAGTGGCGGCCGCCTTCTGGTCCTGAGGCGGAGGCATCGGCGTCTCGGCCGACGCTTCTCGGACAGTGACTCGCCGAGGCGGGGTCGGCGGCCGCTGCGCCTCCTTCTCCCGACCAGGGCCGGGGGTGGTGTCCTCGCGCACACCCGGACTGGGAGTCGCGGACGATGACGGACCTGGCCTCGAGCGGGGAGGCGGCTCGGGAGGCTTCGAGGGAGCCGGGAGTCCTGGCCCCGCCTTGCGGGGCTTGGGGCGGTAGACCCGCGGGGGCGGCTTGGGCGGAAGCTTGAGAATGTCCTCGCGGGCCGAGTGCCGAGGGGTCCTCGTTCGCTCGGTCACTGACTTGCGTGCCGGCGGCCCGGGCTTGTCTTCCGGGTCTGCCGTGGGCTCAGAGGGCGTGGGCTCAGCCTTGTCCTGCTCAGGCGCGGGTTCTGCCGCGGCCTCCGGTTTGGACTCTTGCTCAGCCTCCGGCTCGGACGCCTTTTCTGCGTCCTGCTCAGGCTCGGGTTTCGGCTCAGGCTCGGTTGCCGACTTGGACTCGTCCTCGGACTCGGGTTTCGGCTCGGGTTCGGGTTTCGGCTCGGGTTCGGGTTTCGGCTCGGGTTCGGGTTTC
>WQYN01000032.1 GCA_009781225.1 Micrococcales bacterium
CACCCCCACCCCCACCTCCTCCCCGCCGACAAAAGGGCGCCTCGCTGAAAAGACCGGCCCAGAATTCAGCGAAACGACGTTCTGTCGAGCGAGTGGTCCCCCAACCACCCTCCTCATCCCCTCACCCTCCGGAACCTTGTTCACCCAGCGCGATGCCGAGCACCTCGCCGAGCAGTCGCACATCATCATCGCCTGCGGAAGGTATGAGGGGATTGACGCACGGGTGGCGGAGCATTTCGAGAGCCGGTGTGACGTCATCGTGCGCGAAATCTCCTTGGGTGACTATGTGCTGGCGGGGGGCGAGGTCGCGGCTCTGGCGATCGTGGAGGCGGTGGCGCGGCTGCTGCCGGGGGTTTTGGGGAACGCGGAATCCTTGGCTGAGGAATCGCATGCTGAGCCTGGGCTGCTGGAATACCCGGTCTACACCAAGCCGGCGACGTGGCGCGGGCTCGAGGTGCCACCGATCCTGCTCTCCGGGCACCATGCGCACATCGCTGCCTGGCGGCGCGAGCAGTCCCGGGCGCGCACCGCGGACCGTCGGCCCGACCTGACCTCCCGCGAGTCTGTGGCAGAATAGACGGCTGGCGTGCCTGCGTTGCGATCCTGCCATGGGGGGATCGAGAAGAACTGGCCGCCCACCGGCCCCCAAAGGGATAGCGCGGACCGACTCGTTCGCGCCCAAGACCGCGTGCGACCTGTGGCGAGCGCGAGGAAGTAAGGACACGATGCGAAAGCTCGATTCGGTTGACGCGCCCACCTTGCGCAAAGACATTCCGCGGTTTCGGCCCGGCGACACGGTGCGCGTTCATGTGAGGGTCGTCGAGGGCACGCGGTCCCGCATTCAGGTTTTCCAGGGAGTCGTCATCGGACGCTCGGGCGATGGCGTGCGCGAGACGTTCAAGGTGCGCAAGATCTCCTTCGGCGTGGGCGTGGAGCGGACCTTCCCGGTCCACACGCCGACCATCGACAGGATTGAGCTGGTCACGCGCGGCGATGTGCGGCGCGCCAAGCTCTACTACCTGCGCGATCGCCGCGGCAAGGCGGCGAAGATTCGCGAAAAGCGCCTCACTCCCGCCCAGGCGGCGCGCGAAGCCGAACTCGCCAAGGCGTTGGCCGAGGAGTCGGTGGAAGACGACGCCCCCGAAGAGTCGCAGGACTGAGTCTCCCGTGGCCAGTGTCGGTCCCCCCGACGCGGCCCGACAGCGCGGCCCAACTCTGGCCGTCGAGCGAGGCCTCCTGGCTGCGGGCGCGCCCCGCGTCATCGGCATGGACGAGGTGGGACGCGGCGCCCTTGCAGGTCCCGTGTGCGTGGGCGCGGTGTGCGTCACCCGCGAGACCCCCGACCCGCCGCCCGGGCTCGCCGATTCCAAGGAGCTGCGACCCGCCCAGCGCGAGACGATGGCGCAGGCCCTCGCCACCTGGGGCGCCGGCTGGTCCCTGGGCTGGGCGAGCGCCGCCGACGTTGACCGCTACGGAATCATCGGCGCCCTGCGCCAGGCGGGCCTCCGCGCCCTGAGCACTCTGGCCTGCGAAGACGCGACGATTCTCCTCGACGGTCACCATGATTGGCTTTCGGCTCCCCTCACGCTCGCTGAAGCGATGGACGATGACGTCCCTTCCCTTGGTGCCTTGGCCGTCGCCCAAGTGGTCATGAGGGTCAAGGCCGACGCTTCCTGTGCCTCGGTGGCGGCGGCGTCTGTCCACGCGAAGGTGGCCCGCGACCAGATGATGGGTCGGCTCGCCGCGGAGTATCCCGCCTACGGTTGGGCGGAGAACAAGGGCTATGGCAGCGCTGAACACCGTGAGGTGATCGCGAGGCTCGGCCCGACCGACCAGCACCGACGCACCTGGCATCTCTTCGGGCCCAAGAGCGATGCTGGGAGATAGGCTAAGGGACTAATGGGGGCCGAGCGCCGGGCGAAGGCTGCGGTGATGCCCGACGAAACGACGAGGGAGCAGATGACGCAGACGGTGCCGCCCACAGCCTCGGCGGTCGCTGCGACGCTGGAACCGGACCTGGCCCCGGACGGCGATGACGCAGCCGACGCCTTGGGCGACGCCTTGGGCGACCCTGCGAAGGGCCCGTCGGCTTTGGGGCGGTGGGGTCGCGAGGTGGGGTTCGTTGTCCTCGCGGCGCTGGTTCTGTCCTTTGTCTTGAAGACGTTCTTCATCCAGTCGTTCTACATTCCCTCGCAGTCGATGGAGTCCACCTTGCTCAAGGAGGACCGGGTCATGGTGACCAAGCTCGCTCCCGGTCCCTTCGGGGTTCACCGGGGCGATGTCGTGGTCTTCTCCGATCCGGGAGGTTGGCTCAATTCCTCGCCGGAGTTGACGCAGCTCACGGGCGCATCCGCGTGGATCCACGGGGCCCTCCAAGCGATCGGCTTGGCACCCATGAGCGAAGAGGCGTTTCTCATCAAGAGGGTCATCGGGGTGGGAGGCGACACGGTGGAGTGCGTGATCACCGGCGAGGGCTTCCCCGCCGACGGGGTCATCGAGGTCAACGGGGTTGAGCTCCATGAGACCTATGTCAAGGAGGGCGAGTCGCCCTGCCTTTCGCCGTTCCGCGTCACCGTGCCCGAGGACGCCCTGTGGCTAATGGGCGACAATCGAGGCAACTCGGGTGACTCGCGTTTCCACGATCAAGGGCCGCCGCTGCATGGCGCGGTCCAGCTCAAGGCCGTCGTCGGTGTCGCCAAGCTCCGGACCTGGCCACTTAACAGAATCACCTTCATGAAGAACCCGGGGTCGGTCTTTAAGGACGTTCCCGAGCCCACCGACCAAGGAAAGGACGACCAGTGAGCGCCGAAGACCTCGAGAGCTATGAGTCAGAGATGGAGCTGGCCCTCTACCGCGAGTACAGGGACGTCGTCAACCTCTTCTCCTACGTCGTGGAGACGGATCGCCGCTTCTACCTCTCCAACCACGTTGACCTCCAGGTCCGCTCGGCGGGCGGCGAGGTCTTCTTCGAGATCACGATGTCGGACGCGTGGGTCTGGGATGTCTACCGCTCAGCGCGCTTTGTGCGCACCGTGAGGGTCCTCACCTTCAAAGACGTCAACGTCGAAGAGCTCGCCAAGCAAGACCTCCAGCTCCCTCACTAGCCAGGCTCGGGGACCGAGGCGAAGACCTTTCCGGGGTTGGACAGGACGCCCCAGCGGGAAAGGGGCCACATGCGAAGCTTGGCTACTCCGACGACATCCTTGAGGCCGATGGCGCCGTGGAGGTTGGGATCGTTCTCGTGGGCGCGGGAGTCCCCGGAGTGCTGGCGGTTGTCTCCCATGACCCACAGGGCGTCGGCCGGGACGGTGAACTCCAGGGCCTCGGTGCAGGGGATTGTGTCCTCGTCGAGGTAGGTTTCCTCGATCTCGACGCCGTTGACCTTCATGACTCCCGTGGGAATCGGGGCGCCTTCGGGGATCGCGGGGTCGAGTTTGATCTCGCATTCGACCGTGTCGCCGCCCGTGCCGATCACTCTCTTGACGAGGTAGGACTCGTCGCTGGCCGGGGCGAGACCTACCGCCTGGAGGGCCCGGTGGAACGCTGACCCAGAGTTGGCATTCTCTTCGGTCACTGACCGGGGAAGCCACCCTCCTGGATCGCGGAAGACCACAATGTCGCCGCGGTGGACCTTGAGAGGCCCGGGCGCGAGCTTGGAGACGATGATCCGATCATCGATGAGCAGGGTCGTCTCCATCGACTCCGAGGGGATGAAGAACGTCTGGAGGAGGAAGGTCTTGAGCAGGAAAGACAGCACAATGGCCGCCACCACGACGAACCCGACCTCGCGACCCATCCGTCCCCACCGGGTCTTCGCCGGTGGGAAAAGGGGACGCCGCTGCTTCTTGCGCCTCAACAGGCGCTTCTTGCGCCCCGGGGTCTCAAGCTTGTCCACCACAGCCTCCGGTTCGTCTCCGACAGCCTCCGGTTCGGCCACCACAGCCTCCGGTTCGGCCACCACAGCCTCCGGGGAAACCGTGGCGGTTGCCGGCTCATCCGCAGCGGGTGCCGACGCGCCCGCGCCGACGGAAGGATCATTCACCCCGCCACTCTCTCACGCCCAGCGACACACCGCGACCACCTCCACCCGTGTCGCCTCACCACCCCCACCCATCCTCCACATCCGGACGTGAGGGGCACCCAAGGCAACGGGTCAATTCCGCACCGTTGTCAACGGCCATGGCAGCGTGAAACGGACAGAGTTATCCACTGGCCAGGCGAGGGCCGCCATCGTCCTCATTGACACTGGGCGGATGACTCAGCTCAGCATGCAGTTCGAGGTGCCGCCCGACCTCCCGGCGCCCGTTGCGGAAGGAAACCGCCAGCTCGGGCTGCGTGGTGAGCAGGTGGCGGCCGCTTTCCTGGAGTCCTGGGGGCACGAGATCCTCGATCGTAACTGGCGCGGACGTGACGGGGAGATTGACCTCGTGGCGCGCCACGGTGAGGTGCTCGTCATCGTCGAGGTCAAGACGCGATCGGGGTGGGGGTTTGGCGCGCCGGCCGCCGCGATCACCCAGAAAAAGTACGCGCGCCTGAGGCGACTGGCCGCCCAATGGCTCGATGAGCATGAGGTTCGCGTCGCCGAGGTCCGCATCGACATCGTTGGCGTCATCCTCACCGACCCGCCCGAAACCGCGACGATCGACCACATCATGGGAGCCTTCCGGTGAGCCGGCCTCCCGTGGGACGCACCCGCGCTGTCACGCTGCTGGGTCTTGAGGGGCACCTCGTCGACATTGAGGTGCTTTCCGTCGCGAACGTTCCCGCGTTTGTCCTGGTGGGGCTGCCGGACGCGGCGCTGGGGGAGTCGCGCGACCGGATCCGCGCCGCCTTCGCCTCGACTGGCATCGACTGGCCCAACAAGCGAGTGACCGTCAATCTCTCGCCTGCGGCCCTTCCGAAATCCGGCTCCGCCTTCGACTTGGGGATCGCTGTCGCTGTTCTCGTGGCCTGCGGGCATATCGCTCCCTCCGCGCTCGAAGGGTCGGTCCACCTCGGTGAACTCGGCCTCGACGGGAGGACTCGGCCCGTGCGCGGCGTGCTGCCGTCGGTGCTCTGCGCGGCCCGCGCCGGCGTCACGAGGGTCGTGGTCCCGACGGCCAACGCGGCAGAAGCGCAGCTGGTGAGTGGAATCGAGGTGGTCGCGACGCCCAGTCTCGGCGACCTCGCCCGCTCCTACGGCGCGCGCCTGCCCGAGTCCGCCGGGCGCACCCCTCCCGTCACGCTCCCCCCGACCCCCTCCACAACGACGCACGATGGCGGAGACTTGGCGGACGTCATCGGCCAACCTCAGGCGCGGGCTGCTGTGGAGATCGCGGCCGCGGGAGGCCACCACCTGCTGATGAGCGGCCCGCCGGGCGCGGGCAAGACCATGCTCGCCTCGCGTCTGCCCGGGCTCTTGCCGCCACTCACCGCGGAGGAGGCGGTCGAGGTCGCGACGATCCATTCGGTCGCCGGGACGCTGCAGGCGAGCGACGGGCTGAGCATGCGTGCGCCCTTCGAGGCGCCCCACCACACGGCGACCCCGGCCGCGATCATTGGCGGAGGCAACGGGATTCCGCGACCTGGCGCTGTGTCCCGCGCCCACCACGGGGTGCTGTTCTTGGACGAGGCGCCGGAGTTTTCCCCGCGCGTGCTCCAGACTCTGCGCCAGCCTCTGGAGACGGGGTGCGTGACAATCCACCGGACGGCAGGGACCGCGAGCTATCCCGCCCGATTCCAGATGGTGCTGGCCGCCAACCCCTGTCCCTGCGGCCGCGCCTACGGCAAAGGCGTGCGCTGCACCTGCACACCCATGGCGCGGCGACGGTACTACGCCCGGCTGTCGGGGCCTTTGCTGGACCGCGTCGATCTTCACGTGGAGGTGGAGGCAGTCCACGGTGTCACGGTGGGGGATGGGAGTTGCGGGGAGCCGAGCGAGGTCGTGGCGGCTCGCGTCGCAGAGGCGAGGCGGGCGCAGCGCGAGCGGCTCGAACCCTTCGGATGGACGCTCAACGCCCAGGTGCCTGGGGCGTGGGTGCGCTCGCGGATCGAGCAGGGATCCCCAATCAAGAGCCTGTTGACCCAAGCCCTGGATCGGGGGGTGTTGACGATGAGGGGAGTGGACCGCGTGTTGAGGGTCGCCTGGACCCTCGCTGACCTCGCCGGACGCGAGGGACCGACGATGGAGGATGTCGATGCAGCGATGGCGCTGCGGACAGGACTAGCACTATGAAGCCCGACTGGAAAGACCCGCGCATGGCTCGTGCCGCGTGGAGTCGAATCGCCGAACCGGGGGACCGGGCGGCGGGCGTGCTGGTCCAGGCGATCGGGCCGGGGGAGGCGTTGACGTGGCTCGTGGATGGGGCACACAAGGCCGGTCTGGCCCGACTCGAACCCCTGGAGCCCGGAGCTGTGCCAGGTCAGGGAGGGTTCTTCGAGGATCGGGCCGCGCAGGTACGTCAGGATCGGGGCCTCGCGGCTGCCGTCAAACGGTGGCGTCCACGCCTGGAGAACCTTGACCCGCGCCGCGAGCTGCGAGTCCTGGAGGACCTTGGGGGAGTTTTGCTCATTCCCGAGGAGGAGGGGTGGCCGGTCGGGCTCGATGACCTCGGAGCTGACGCCCCCCTCTGCCTGTGGGGGATCGGGTCGGTGATGCGCGACGCCACGGTCTCGACCGCCCTGGCCCGCTCGGCGGCCGTCGTGGGATCCCGAGCCTCCACCCGCTACGGGGAGATTGTGACCCATGAAATCGTTTCCTGTCTCGTGGAGCGAGGGGTCGCCATCGTCTCCGGGGGAGCGTTTGGGATCGATGCGGCGGCGCACCGGGCAGCGCTGGGGGCGTCGGGGGTGACGGTCGCGGTCATGGCCGGGGGGGTTGACCGGCCCTACCCGGCGGGCAACGCGCTGCTCCTGGGGAAGGTGGCCGACTCTGGCGCGCTCATCGCCGAGGTCCCGCCGTTTTCCGCCCCGCGCCGCGAGCGGTTTCTCCAGCGCAACCGGCTCATCGCCGCGATAACCCAGGCAACCGTCATCGTCGAAGCTGGATGGCGGTCCGGCGCCCAGTCCACCGCCCGCCACGGCGCGACGCTCCTGCGCCCGGTCGGCGCTGTCCCCGGGCCCGTGACCTCGCCCGCCTCCGCGGGATGCCACCGCCTCATCCGCGAAAACGTCGCCACCTGCGTCACCGACGGCCCCGAGGTCCTTGAGCTGCTCGACGGCTGCGACGCGGCCCTCGCCGATGCGTTGGAACACGGGGAGCAGGCCGGACCGCTCGACGACCTGCCGTCCACCCAGCGTCAGGTCCTCGACTGCCTCCCCCTGCGCGGCACGGCCCAGGTGGACGCGCTCGCGGCCGCCGCCGCCCTTCCCGGCCGAGACGTCCTCGCAGCCCTGGGAGCTCTCGAGCGCACAGGGTTGGCCGAACGCGCGGACTTCGGTTGGCGAAAGGCCCGACCGGGGACGGCTTCGGGGGCCGCTCGTGGCGCATGAGCTGGCGCGGGGGAGACGAGGCGGTCGAGGACGCCGATTCTGGCTGACGCAGAGCTCACCGCTCCCGATCCGCGCCACGCTCCCGTGGCGAATGAGCCGCGTCGGGCGGCCAGGTGGCAGAATGCACCCCATGCACCTCTTTGCCGTCCTCTACACCTACGTTGACCGCCCCTCCGATCTCGACGCCGCCCGCCCCGCCCACCGCGCCTGGCTGAAAGACCTCTTTGACGAGGGCGTTGTCCTCCTCGCAGGCCCAATGGGAGAGCCCGGCGGCGCGGGAGGCCTCATCTTGGTGCGCGCCAATGACCTCGCCGAGGCGGCGGCCATCATGGACGCCGACCCCTTCGAGGACGACGACCTCATCGCCTCCCGCCTCATCCGCCCCTTCATCCAGGTCTATGGCACCCTCCCCGCTTGACCCCCTCGCCGCCCTTCTCGACGACTTCACCTCCCACCTCGCCCACGAGCGCGGCCTGTCCCCCCACACGGTTCGCGCCTACCGCGGCGACATTGTCTCCCTGCTGGCGACGGTCGGTCTTTCTCGGGTCGAGGACCTGGGTTCCCTCACCCTCGCTGACCTGCGGCAATGGCTCGCCGTCCAGGCGGGCGCGGGCAAGTCCCGCACCACGCTGGCCCGCCGTGCCGCCGCCGCCCGCGCCTTCACCGCCTGGGCCGCCCGCACCGCCCGCACCCCCACTGACCCGGGCCTTCGTCTCGGGACGCCCCGCACCGCCATCGTCCTCCCCGATGTCCTGACCCAGAGCCAAGCCTCGCGTCTGGCAAACCTTGCCCAAACCCGTGCGGACGATGGCGACCCTGTCCACCTGCGCGACTGGGCCTTCGTGGAGCTCGCCTATGCGACCGGTGCGCGGGTCAGCGAGCTCGTCACCCTCAATGTCGCGGCGGTTGACCTCGACGAACGCCTCGCCCGAGTCCTCGGCAAGGGGAACAAAGAGCGGATGGTTCCGTTCGGTATCCCCGCCGCGCGAGCTGTTGCGTCGTGGCTGGCGGATGGCCGTCCACAGCTGGTGACGCCGGACTCCGGGCCCGCCCTCTTCCTCGGCGCGCGAGGCGGGCGCCTCAACCCACGCCAGGCCCGCGAGGCCGTCCACCGCCTCGCCGCCCTAGCCGACGTCAAGGACATAGCCCCCCACGGCCTGCGCCACTCCGCCGCCACCCACCTCCTAGACGGCGGCTCTGACCTGCGAGTTGTCCAAGAACTCCTAGGCCACGCCTCGCTGGCTACCACCCAGCGCTACACCCACATCTCCACCGAGCGCCTCCGAGCCGCCTACCTCCAAGCCCACCCGCGGGCTGAGGTGGGTCCGGAGGGGTAGGGGTGGGGTGGGGGGATGGTTGCCCCGGTCGATACCGTTGCTGTGTCCGTGCGACAGCGGGCAACTGTCTCAAATGCCGCCGTGGCCGGCGCTGTCTGCGATGCAGAAGTAACCAATGCCCGGGGCAAAAGTCACAAACCCATGAGCAAAAGTCACAAACCCAGGTTTTGGTTCCTGTGGCGGATCCTTCCACCCCTGTGACCAGCGCAAACGTTCGACGTTGTGGTCGGAGTCTGCGTCGAAACACGGGTTTGTGACTTTTGCCCAATTGTGGGTGGCGCTGTCTACATGGAGCGGCACCACCAAGGCAGTAAACTGATCGACGCGTTGCCCCCCGGAACCACCGACCCGGCCTCAACCAACAGTTCTCACCAAGAAACGGCTCGTCACCTGCACCTGCACCCCAAACCCAACCCGCACATCACCCCGAAGAGCCCCATTCTTCAGCGAAGCGGCCTCCTAGCGGTGGGGTGGTGTCTGTTGGGTGGGGTCGGTGGGGTCTAGTCGCACATCCAGTTGGTTGCTTGCTCAGCGTCGGCCGCAGCGTCGCAGGGGAAGAAGTCGTTGATGTTCGCCTTGGTGACGATTGTGGGATCGAGGGAGTAGATCGGCACTTCCTTGACTCCGTTTTCGACGGTGAAGTCGGGACCCGGGAGGTCTTGTGAGGTGAGCAGGGGGTTGAGGACGTCGAGCGTTCGGCCCACTAGTGGGTCGGTAGGCCTCGAAACGGTCGCGTACTGCTTGCCCGTGCGGATCCAGCCGATCGAGATGTCCTCGGCGTTCAAGCCGCCGACCACTGGCAGGTCCAAACCGCGATCCGCACAGGCGGTGAGGATTGCGCGGGAAATGCCGTCGCTGGGGGCCAGTACCCCGACCGGGCCAGGGCCGTCGGTGTAGGTCGAGGTCAGCAGCTCCTCCATGCGGGTCCGTGCCTTCTCGTTGGACCATCCACCGGTCGCGACGTCTGCGAACTCCACTTCCCCGGAGCCGACCGTCACGTCGCCAGCGTCAATCATGGGCTGGAGGAGGCTCATCGCGCCGTCGAAGAAGAAGACCGCGTCTGGGTCCGATGGAGCACCGGCGAACAGCTCGATGGTCCACGGCTTTGGAACGCCCTTCTCCTCTAGGCCCATCACCAGCGCCTGAGCTTCCATGACACCCGTCGTGTACCCGCCGTACTGGACGACACCGTCAACAGACTTGGTGTCGTCGATCGTGCGGTCGTAGCCCAGCACAATGACGCCCTGGTCCTTCGCCCGGTCCAGCACGTCGCCGAGCTGCGTGCCGTCGACAGCGCCGACGACAATCACCTTCGCGCACTGCGCGATCATCGCTTCAATCTGCTTGACCTGCTTGCCCGAGTCGTTGCCCGCATCGTTGACCACGGCCTGGAAGCCGGCAGCCTCCAGGGCGGGCCCGAGCTTCTCGATACCCTCGGTCCAGCTCTGGGTGCCCTTCCACGGCATCGAGACTCCTACGAGATCGCCGGGCTGGAGGGCGCCGGCTTGCTCCAGGGTCGCAGGTGAGTCCTCGGTTGGCGGCGACCCTTGATCCGGGGCCGGCTCCGGCGTGCACATGCACCCGCACGACTCCTCGGCCGACCGTGGGGCGACACACCCCCCCACAACAGCCACTGCGGCCACCAAAGCCCCAACACAGACCAGCCTGTAGTTCATTTGCCTCACCGGACAACCTCCTCAGCAGTTCCTTGAGCGACGCGCGGTGCGCCCTTCATACCCAATACGTGTCCGCCAGCGCCGGTCAGTTACACGCCACCTCCACCGAACACCGAGCAGTCCGCCACGCCCAAAGGTCCAATCCGTCACCGTGGCAGCCCCGCGCTCGCCATAGACGCGCTTCTGGCCGGGCAAGGACAGCAGGGCCGGACGGGGCGAGGAGGTCAACGACGCACGATGGCGTCACTCACCTCGCGATGTCGTCTGGCCGCCGGGGTTTGGCCTGATGTCGGTGGGGCCTAGTCGCACTTCCAGTTGGTTGCTTGCTCCTCGCTGTTCGCGGCAGAGCAGGGGTAGTGGTCGTCGATGTTTGCTTGGGTGACGATTGTGGGATCCGGTGAGTAGATTCCGACGTCCTTGACGCCGTTGTTCAGGGTGAAGTCGGGGTCGGGGAGCGTGGGTGAGGTGAGCAGGTAGTTGATGACCTCAAGCATGCGGGCGATCAGCATGTCGGTCGGCCACGATATGGTCGCGTACTGCTTGCCCTCGCGGACCCATCCGATGGAAATGTCCTCAGCGTCCAGGCCGCCAACGACCGGCAGGTCGAAGCCGGCGTCCTCACAGGCTGTGAGGGTCGCTCGGGCGATGCCGTCGTTGGGAGCCAAGACGCCGACCGGGCCGACACCATCGCTGTAGGTCGAGGCGAGCAGCTCCTCCATTCGGGTCTGTGCTTTCTCATTGGCCCACTCAAGGGTCGCGACGTCGGCGAACTCCATTTCCCCGGAGCCGACAACGATTTCGCCAGCGTCGATCATGGGCACGAGGAGGCTCATCGCGCCCTCGAAGAACAGGCTCGAGTTCGGGTCCGTCGGAGCACCTGCGAACAGTTCGATGGTCCACGGCTTGGGAACGCCGCTCTCTTCGAGGCCCTGAACCAGCGCCTGACCTTCCGCGACGCCCGTGGAAACCGCTCCGTACTGTACGACGCCGTCAACCGACGCCGTTCCGTCGATCATACGGTCGAGGCCGAGGATAACGATGCCCTGGTCTTTGGCTTGGTCCAGCACGCTGCCGAGCTGGGTGCCGTCGACAGCGCCAACAATGATCACCTTGGCGCCCTGCGCGATCATCGCCTCGATCTGCCGGATCTGCCTGCCCGACTCGTTGTTTGCGTCATCGAGAACGACCTCGAAACCGGCAGCCTCAAGGGCAGGCCCGAACGCTGCGACGGCCATGGCCCAGCTCTGGGTGCCAATCCAGGGCAGCGAGACCCCAACAAGGTCGCCCAGCGACAGCGAGTCGATCAGCTCCGGGGTCGAAGGTGGGACCTCAGTCGGCGGCACTCCCTGATCGGCGGTCGGCTCGGGTGTGCACGTGCACTCGCACGGCCCCTCGGCTGGCTGCACGGTCGCGCAGCCCCCCATCACTCCCACGGCGACCATCAATGCCCCAGCGCCACAAACCAGCCTGCTGTTCATTGATCTCACGGGACAACCTCCTCAGCGTTGTCTTTGGCGGCGCAGGATGCACACGCCACACCTACCAAGTGTCCACCAGTGCCGTTCTGTTACACCGCATCTCCACCAAGTGTCGTGACAGCGCCATCTCCCCAGGTCCCGGCCATGCCGCCACGCACCACGCCGGAGCTCAGTCGCACATCCAGTCGGTCGCCTGCTCCTCCTCAACCCGCGCGAGCCAATTACCCCAAATCCCCTCCACGCCGAAGCCCCCCTTGCCAACAGACAGGTCGACGACTAGTCTGTTTTCATGAGCATGACGATTGGCGCCTACGAAGCGAAGACCCACTTCTCGCGGCTGCTCGACGACGTTGCCTCGGGTCGCACCATCACGATTCTGAGGCGCGGTAGTCCGGTCGCTCGATTGACACCGATTGCACGCCCTGCGGGCGAAGACGCCGAATCGGTCGTCGACGAGTTTCGTCGGGCTCGACAAGGAGTTCGCCTGGACGGGTGCAGCGTCCGCGAACTCATCAACGAGGGTCGGCGATGATTGTTGTCGACGCCAGTGTGGCGCTGGCCTGGTGTTTCGAGGATGAAGCAACCCCGGATACCGACAGCATCCTGGTTCGTGTGCGTCGCAATGGTGGGGTGGTCCCTTCCCTGTGGGTCGTGGAGACCTCGAACGCGTTGGTGACTGCCTGGCGCCGATCCCGAATCACAGACGCCGTCGTCCAAAGACTCCTTGCTCTGCTGGGCGCCCTCCCACTGGAGAAGGACCCCGACCAGCCCGGTCACGCTGAGCTGGTCGCTGTGGCCCAGCTCCACGGACTAACGACATACGACGCCGCCTACTTGGCTCTCGCCCAAAGCCGAGGCCTTCCTCTCGCCACTCTTGATGGCAAACTGGCTGAGGCTGCTGCCCGTGCCGGGGTCGTAGTCTTGCCTTCTGCTGTAGCTTCGGCGGAAGCTCCAGATCGGTAGCGCCCCTGTTCGAGGAGGATAGCTCGGCTTGGGGCACGCCGTCGGCGAGGCAAGAACGCAGGGCCGGACTGGGCGAGGAGGGTCAACGACGCACGATGGCGGCCCCCACCTTTCGAGGTCGTCTGACTGCTGGGGTTTGGGTTGATGTCGGTGGGGCCTAGTCGCACTTCCAGTTGGTCGCTTGCTCAGCGTCGGCCGCAGCCTCGCAGGGGAAGTAGTCGTCGATGTTTGCTTGGGTGAGGATTGTGGGGTTGAGTGAGTAGATTCCGACGTCTTTGACGCCGTTGTTCAGGGTGAAGTCGGGGTCGGGGATTGTGGGTGAGGTGAGCAGGTAGTTTATGACCTCGATGGTGCGGGCGATCAGGCTGTGGGTCGGCTTTGAGACTGTCGCGTACTGCTTTCCTGTGCGGACCCAGCCGATCGAGATGTCCTCGGCGTCCAGGCCGCCAACGACCGGCTGGTCGAAGCCGCCAGCCTCACAAGCTGTCAAGATCGCGCGGGCGATGCCGTCGTTGGGAGCCAGAACGCCCACCGGGCCAACTCCGTCGCTGTAGGTCGAGGCGAGCAGCTTCTCCATGCGGGTCTGCGCCTTCTCGTTGGCCCACTCAGCGGTCGCGACATCATCGAACTCCGTCTCCTCGGATCCGACAATGATTTCTCCAGCGTCGATCATGGGTTGGAGGAGGCTCATAGCTCCGTCGAAGAAGAAGAGTGCGTTCGGGTCCGTGGGAGCGCCGGCGAACAGCTCGATGGTCCACGGCTTGGGGGCGCCGCTTTCCTCGAGGCCCTGGAGCAGCGCCTCGCCTTCCATCTCGCCCGTGGCAAGCGCGCCGTACTGGACGACGCCGTCAACCGACGCGGTCCCGTCGATCGTACGGTCGTAGCCCAGCACAATGATGCCCTGGTCCTTGGCCTGGTCCAGCACGTTGCCGAGCTGGGTGCCGTCGACAGCGCCAACGATAATCACCTTGGCGCCCTGCGCGATCATCCACTCGATCTGCTCGATCTGCTTGCCCGAGTCGTAGCCTGCGTCATCGACGACGGCCTGGAAACCGGCAGCCTCTATGTTCGGCCCAAACATCTCGAAGTAGGAGCAGCAGGTGCCTACCCAAGGCAGCGAGACTGCGATGAGGTCGCCAGGCGAGAGGAAGCTGGTCGGCTCTGCGGCTTCGGGCTCCGCATTCTCGGGCTCGGTGGTGTCAGGCTCTGCGTTTTCAGGTTCGGTGGTTTCGGGCTCGGCGATCTCGGGCTCGTCGCCGCCCCTGCTGGCGCAGCCGCCCGCAAGGACGAGGGCGCTGACTGCGAGCACTGCCGCTGCGGTGCGGATCATTCTTGTGCGTGCCATGAGTTCTCCTATTTGATGCGCACCCCTGGTGTGGGTGCCGAGTTGGTCGTCCCCAGCACCCCTCATAGCGATGCGCGCTGGGCCGTTGACACCTACCAAGTGTCGAACAGCGCCAATCTGTTACACGGCCTCACAGTGTGACACCGTCATCATGTCACCACCGAACGTATCAGCTCTGGGTGGCTACTTGAGGAGGACGGCTCGGGGGGCGGGGTGGACTAGGAGGGCGGGGTCTAGGTAGACGTCGCCTCGGCGGACTCCACTCAGCTCTGGGTGGTTACTCGAGGAGGACGGCTCGGGGGGCGGGGTGGACTAGGAGGGCGGGGTCTAGGTAGACGTCGCCTCGACGGACTCCCCAGTGGACGACATCGGGGGCATGGGCGGGCTCGTCGCTGACGATGCCGACGACTTGTCCTTGGGTGACCTGCGTGCCGAGGGTGAGCGTGGTGGTTATGGGTTCGAGGGTGGAGCGGAGCTCGCCGTGGGTGATGACGATGAGGTGGCGGTCGACAACGAAGCCGACGAAGGTGACGACACCATCGGCAGGGGCAAGGACGGCGGTGCCGGGTGGGGCGAAGAGATCGACTCCACGGTGTCCGGGTGACCACTTCTGAGCGGGTCCAACGAACGGTCGGACCACGACGGCGGGCTCGGGGACGGGCCAGCGAAAGGGGGTGTCGATGCGGGGGTCGAGTGCTCGGGAGGGGGTGGTGCCGCCGGATTGTGTGAGGGATGTCTCGATGGAGGTGTCGGCGCGGGGGGAGAGCACTCGGGAGGCAGTGACGGTGCTGGGCTTTGCTCCCGCTTCTTCCCAGGTGGTACTGGTGGGGGCTGCTGTTGTGATGAGGGTGGTGGTCAGTCCCACGGCGACCACGTTGGTGAGGAATCGCGTCATCATCGACCCAGCATGCCCCGACCGATGGGCGTCTCATTCCTGGCCAGTGCACAACTCAGTGGCCCGGGTTGTCCGCGTTCAAGTGTTCGGTGGGTGCCGTTCTTGAGGGTCCAGGTGCCGGGCTCGGCCGTCTACTGCCTGGGCGTCAGCCTTGAGCGGCTGGAGGGTGGTCTGGGGCCCCTAGTTGCACTTCCAGTTTGTCGCTTGCTCAGCGTCTTTTGCTTTCGAGCAGGGGTAGTACTCGTCGATGTTCGCTTGGGTGATGATCGTGGGACTAAGCGTGTAGATCCCAACGTCCTTGACGCCGTTGAGGTGGGTAAAGTCGGGAACCGGGAGCTCGGGTGAGGTGAGCAGGGAGTTGATGGCCACAAGCGTCCGGGCGATCAGCTGATCGGTCGGCTTAGAGACGGTCGCGTACTGCCTGCCCTCGCGGACCCAGCCAATCGAGATGTCCTCGGCGTCCAGTCCGTCAACGACCGGCAGGTCGAAGCCCCCAGCCTCACAAGCTGTGAGGATCGCGCGGGAGATTGCGTCGTTCGGGGTCAGCACGCCGACCGGGCCTACGCCGTCGGTGTAGGTCGAGGTCAGCAGCGACTCCATGCGGGTCTGTGCCTTCTCATTTGCCCACTCAAGGGTTGCCACCTCGGTGAACGAGGTCTCTCCGGAGCCGACAATGATCTCGCGAGCGGCAATCAGGGGTTGGAGGACGCTCATCGCACCCTCGAAGAACAAGGTTGCGTTCGGGTCCGTTGGAGCGCCAGCGAACAGCTCGATGGTCCAAGGCTTGGCAGCGCCCTTTTCCTCCAGGCCCTGGATCAGTGCCTGACCTTCCATGACGCCCGTGGTAAACGCGCCGTACTGGACGACGCCGTCAACCGAGGTGGTCTCATCGATCATGCGGTCGTAGCCGAGGATGATGATGCCCTGGTCCTTTGCCTGGTCCAGCACGTTGCCCAGCTGGGTGCCGTCGACAGCGCCGACGACAAGGACCTTTGCCTCCTGCGCGATCATGGCCTCAATTTGCTGGATCTGCTTGCCTGAGTCGTTGCCTGCGTCATCGACAACGGCCCGGAGACCGGCAGCCTCGAGGGCCGGCCCGAACTTGGCGAAGGCCTCGGCCCAGTTCTGGGTGCCCTGCCATGGCATCGAGACTCCGATGAGGTCGCCAGGGAGGAGGAAGGCGAGGGGCTGGACGCCGCCGCCCTCGGTGGGAGGGGTCTCATCCTTGCCGTCGTAGGAAGGCAGATTGTCCCCCGAAGGCGCCGGAGCGTCAGTCTGGGCGTCGCCGTGCCCCAATCCTGGCGCCCTCGCGCAACTGCCCGCGAGGGCGAGGCCGACGACCACAAGCGCTGCAGTCGCGACGCGAATCACATGCGTGCGTGCCATTCTCCCTTTCCTCTTTGACGCGTCTGGCGCTGGCAGTCTATCCAGCATTGCCCAGGCTTGGGCGGACAGGACAACGGGGGCCTCTCCCGCATGTGCTGCGGGAAAGGCCCCCGTCGAGGTGTCAGGCTCGGCCGTCTGCTACTGGGGCGTCAGGCCTGAGCCGTTGGAGTGCGGGGCCGGTGAGGCCTACTCGCACATCCAGTTCGCTTTTACCTCATCATCTGCTGCAGCTGAGCAGGGGAAGAAGTCGTCAATGTTCGCCTTGGTGACGATCGTGGGATCGAGCGAGTAGATTCCAACTTCCTTCACGCCGTTGTCCCCGGTGAAGTCGGGAGCCGGCATTTCGGTCGAGCTGAGCAGAGCGTTGATGACCTCGATTGTCCGGCCGATCAAGTCGGGCGTTGGCTTCGCAACGGTCGCATACTGCTTTCCGGTGCGAACCCAACCAATCGACATGTCCTCGGCGTCCAGTCCGTCAACGACCGGCAGGTCGAAGCCGCCAGCCTCACAAGCTGTGAGGATCGCGCGGGCGATGCCGTCGTTCGGGGCCAACACGCCGACCGGGCCGACACCGTCGGTGTAGGTCGAGGTCAGCAGCGACTCCATACGGGTCTGTGCCTTCTCATTGGCCCACTCAAGGGTGGCGACTTCGGTGAACGTGGTCTCGCCGGAGCCGACAACGACCTCGCCAGCGTCAATCATGGGCTGGAGGAGGCTCATCGCGCCGTCGAAGAAGAAGCCAGCGTTCGGGTCCGTCGGAGCACCGGCGAACAGCTCGATGGTCCACGGCTTCTCAGCGCCGCTCTCGTTCAGGCCCTGAATCAGAGCCTGGCCTTCCATGACGCCCGTGGTGAAAGCGCCGTACTGGACGACGCCGTCAACCGAGGCGGTGCCGTCGATCGTGCGGTCGTAGCCGAGGATGAAGACGCCTGCATCCTTGGCCTGGTCCAGCACGTTGCCGAGCTGCGTGCCGTCGACAGCGCCGACGACAATCAGCTTCGCGCCCTGCGCGATCATTGCCTCGATCTGCTGGATCTGCTTGCCTGAGTCGTTGCCTGCATCGTCGACAACGGCCTGGAAGCCTTCAGCTTCGAGGGCCGGCTTGAACCCATTGTAAGCCTCGGCCCAGTTCTGGGTGCCCTGCCAGGGCATCGAGACTCCGATGAGGGCGCCGGCCTCGAGTGCGCCAGCCCCGGGCTGCTCATCGACGGGCGGTTCTACGGGATCGTCGGCGGGCGGTGCTTCGGGCTCTTCGACGGCGGCGCCGTCGTCAGTGGGCTCGTCGGTGCCGTTGTCCTTGCTGCAGCCACCCGCGAAGACGAGGGCGCCGACCGCGAGCATCGCAGCAGCGGTGCGGATCATATTTGTGCGTGCCATTTGTTCTCCTATTCGGTTTGCACCCTTGGTGTGGGTGCTGGGTTGATCGCCTCCGCGCCGGGTTGGCGTACGAGGCGGGGTTGGTGGTCGAGAGGTCTCAGGAGCCGTGTGCGGCCGGTCAGGTCACGATGATTGCGGCGTCGCAGGCGCGCTCACGGCTTCCTCCACCTCCTTGGTGTCCTTCTTCTGGTCGGTGAGTTCTTGAATTTCCTCGCCGGGTTTCTTCCCGAAGAGGCGTCCGGTGATGGAGGCGCGTCCCTGCTGCTTGTTGAACACGTCGAGGGCGACGGCGGCCAGGAGGACCAGGCCCTTGATGACCATGGTCTTGTCAGACCCAGCGTGCATGAGGTTGAGGCCAGAGTTGATCGAGGCCATGACCAGCGCCCCGATCATGGTTCCGCTGATCGTCCCGATGCCGCCGGTCACAGCGGCGCCGCCGATGAAGACGGAGGCGATCGCGTCGAGTTCCCACATGTTGCCGTCGGCGGGGGCTGCGCTTCCTGTGCGCCCTGTGGCAAGGAGGCCGGCCAACGCCGCGAGGATAGACATGTTGAACAGCGTGAAGAAGTAGGTCTTGGGAATGCTCACACCCGAAAGTGCCGCTGCGGCCTTGGCGCCGCCCACCGCGTAGATGTGCCGTCCCAACGGCGTGCGTTGGGTCAGGGTTGAGTAGAGGATGACCAGGACCAAGACGATGAGGGTGGGAATGGGAACCGAGGTGTTCTCCCTCCCGCTGGCGAGCAGGTAGGTGAAGAAGCCCATGATCAAGGCGATGAGCACGCTGCGGACAATGACCGGGGAAAGATCAGGAGTCTCACCCAAGACCCTGCCGATCTTCGCGCGGCTGCGGAACTGGAAGAAGACGACAATCAGGATCCCGACGGCGCCGATGAGGATGGTGGGCAGGTTCACGCCCAGGTGCTCGCGGACGCCCGGGGGCCAATCGCGGATGTAGTCGTAGCCAAACGTCTTGAGCTCAGGGGGAGCCGGCCTCGGGCGGCCTTCGGCCACCCAGATGACCGCGCCCCTAAAGACCATCATTCCCGCGAGGGTGGTGATGAACCCGGGGATGCCCATTTTGGCGAGCCAGAAGCCCTGCCAGGCTCCGACGCCCACTCCAATGCCCAGGCCGATGAGGATGCAGACCCACCATGGGGCTCCCGTTCCCCCCTTGTACATAACGGCGGACATCATCCCGACGAAGCCGGCGACCGAGCCCACGGACAGGTCAATGTGTCCGACGACGATCACCATCAGCATTCCCATGGCGAGGATGAAGACGTAGGTGTTCGCCATCAGGAGGCTGACGATGTTCTGCGAGGTCAGCATGAGTCCGTTGGTAAGGAAGTGGAAGATGGCCAGGACGAGGAGCAGGATGAGGGCCATCGTGTACTTCCTCAGGTCTCCCCCGAGCACTTGCTTGACATAGTTCATGGCTGGACGATCCTCTTTCGTCGGTCAGTTGGTAGTGGACAGTGTTGTCATGAGGCGCATGAGCTTTTCTTGCGTCGCCTCGGCCGCGTCGAGGCAGCCGGTGACGCGGCCCTCGCACAGTGTGTAGATCCGGTCGCAGACCCCGAGCAGTTCGGGAAGCTCGCAGGAGATGAGCATGACAGCCTTGCCCTCGTTCGCGAAGCGCTGCATGAGCTTGTAGATCTCGTACTTCGCGCCGACGTCGATGCCCCGGGTCGGCTCGTCGAGGATCAGGACGTCAGGCTCAGGGAAGACCCACTTGGCGATGACGACCTTCTGCTGGTTGCCTCCGGACAGGGTGCGCACCCCGTACTGGACCGAGGGTGTCTTGATGCCAACCATCGCCCTGTACTCTTCGGCAACTTTGAGTTCGGTGACGACATCAAGGAGTGGGCCGTTCTGGATGGCCTTGAGGTTGGCGGAGGTGATGGTGGTCGCCACGGAATCAAGGAGGTTGAGCCCCAGAAGCTTGCGGTCCTCCGGCAGGTAGGACAGGCCGTGGGAGATCGCCGCCTTGACGCTGCGAAGGGAGACGGGCTCTCCCTTGATGAAGATTTCCCCTCCCTTGTAGACCCCGAAGTTGCGCCCGAAGATCGAACGAGCGAGCTCAGTGCGCCCCGCGCCCATGACTCCGGCGAAGCCGACGATCTCGCCGGCGCGCAAGAAGAAGGAGGCGTCCTTGGCCAGGAGCCGACCGGGGACGTTGGGGTCCTCGACCCGCCAGTCACGAACCTCGAAGACCTTCTCACCGATCTTCGGCGTGCGCGTCGGGTACCTGTTGTCCAGTGTGCGCCCGACCATCGACTGGATGATGCGGTCTTCATCGACCTTCCCAGCCTCGACTGGGTAGTCGGCGACCGCCTTGCCGTCGCGTAGCACGGTGACCCAGTCAGCGATCTCGGCGATCTCGTTGAGCTTATGGGAGATCATGATGCAGGTCACGCCCCGGGCCTTGAGGGTCCGGAGCAGTTCGAGCAGGTTCGCGGCGTCCTCTTCGTTGAGGCCCGATGTCGGCTCGTCGAGGATGAGGACCTTGACGTCCTTCGACAGCGCCTTGGCGATCTCGACCATCTGCTGCTGGCCGACCCCCAGGTGCTTGACCTGGGTGCGCGGGTTCTGGGTGAGGCCCACCCGGGCGAGCAGGTCCTTGGCGGTTTTTTCCTGCTCAAACCGTTCGATGATGCCCAACCGAGAGGAGAGTTCGTTCCCGAGGAAGATGTTCTCGGTGATCGACAGCTCCGGGATGAGCGCGAGCTCCTGGTGGATGATGACGATGCCGATGGCCTCGGAGGACTTGAGCCCTGAGAACGCCATCTCCTCGCCCTCGACGAGGATCTGCCCTTCGAAGGCCCCCTTGGGGATGACGCCCGACAGGACGTTCATCAGGGTTGACTTGCCGGCGCCGTTCTCGCCGCAGATCGCGTGGATCGTCTCGCGGTGAACTTTCATCGAGACGTCGTCGAGGGCGCGAACGCCGGGAAAGTCCTTCGTGATGCTCCGCATCTCGAGGATGACAGAACCGTCAGCCACGGATCCTCCTCCATGTCGTTATGCCCCGCCCGGCTACCGCGCAACGCGCACAGGCGAAGCGGCGTGAACGGGGGTGTTGTCGCCGGCGTCAATCCAGCACGCGCACTAGCTTGGACGGGCCCCCGCCGCTCTGTCAAGCGACGAATCCACGTCGCAACCCAATCGTGACCTGGGATGACAACCTCTCACGCGCCCCACGCCCCACTCACCTCCCGGGCAGCCCACCATCCCACCCTCCGCCACCAGCCCCTTCGCACACCAACCTGCCTTCCCAGGGTGCCTTCGACCGTTCCCTCTCCCGTTCTCACCCAGTGGACGCATTCCCGCGCTGGCGGTCACGCGGCTTGGGTGCGGAGGGGTGGGGGTTGGGTGGTTGTTCGCTGTCCGAGGACGGTGGTGATGGTGGTGGTGCCGTCGTGGGGGTTGCGGTTGATTTGGAGGAGTCCTTGGCTTTTATGCCTGTGGTGGGTTCGGCACAGGGCGTGGAGGTTGTGGGCGATGGTTTGCTGGTCGGA
>WQYN01000033.1 GCA_009781225.1 Micrococcales bacterium
TCGGCTCGCGGGCGACGCGGACTCCCTCGAGTGACAACGCGCCATCGTGCGCATTCCCTTTTGCAGGGGCGGACGATGACGGGACGACCGTTTGTTCTGAGTCTGGGCTCACGGGATTGGCGGGTCGGGCGAGGGTGGGGAAGCGTCATCGGGGGTCGCGGGCTGGCGACCTAGGGAGAGGATGGAGCGCTCCAGCTTGGTGTACCAGGGGTCGCCCGGCGCGCTCGGGTCTTGCGGGTCGACCACCATCGAGGCTGACGGCGCGGGACGGGGAGCGGGAGCCAGCGCGGGGACCTTCTCGGCGTCGACGACCTTGAAAGCGATGTCGCCCGGCATGACGAAGCCGAGCCGTTCGCGGGCTTGAGCTTCGACGAAGGCCGGGTCATCCCAGCGGTCGAGTTCGGCTTGGAGGTTGTCGGTGGCCGCGTGAGCTTCGGCCGCCTCCTGCTGGAGGGCCACTAGATCGCGGCGCTGGTCGACGTAGGCCCGCAACGCCGGGAAGGTGACAACGAAGGCACCGAGGGCGACCATCGCGAGGATCGCAATCCGCAAGCCCACCATGCGGCGATGTCGGGCCTGGGCTTTGCGCTCGCGACGCGCCTCGGTGATGCGTTCTGCCTCGTCACGGAGCCGCGAGGCGTGACCCGGGCGGCGCGCCGGGGGGCCGGGCGTGCGCGAGGACACTGGGCGCGCGGAGGGGCGCGGCGTGGAGAGCGGGGACGCACCTGCGCCGGTTGCGGGCGCGGCCGAACGGCGGCGCCGAGTCAGGCTCACGGGGCCATCATGCCGCGCCCCACCCGAAATGCGCGTGAGGCGCGGCCGAGGAACTGCGAAGGGGCGATCAGAAGCGGGGGAACGCGCCCTTTCCGGCGTAGCGGCCTGCGTCGGAGAGCTGGTCTTCGATGCGCAGGAGCTGGTTGTACTTGTTGATGCGCTCGCCGCGGGCCGGGGCGCCGGTCTTGATTTGGCCTGCGTTGACGGCGACGGAGAGGTCGGCGATCGTCGTGTCTTCGGTCTCGCCAGAGCGGTGCGAGACCATGGCGGTGAAGCCGGCGCGCTGGGCCATTTCGACGGCCTCGAGCGTCTCGGTGACCGTGCCGATCTGGTTGAGCTTGACGAGGAGGGAGTTCGCGGCGCCCATCGCAATGCCCCTGGCCAGGCGCTGCGGGTTGGTGACAAAGAGGTCGTCGCCGACGATCTGGACAGCCTGGCCGGCGGAGGCGGTCAGCGCCGCCCACGCGTCCCACTCATCCTCGGAAAGCGGGTCTTCGATCGAGACCAGCGGGTAGTCCTTGGTGAGTTGGGTGTAGTACTCGACCATGTAGTCGGTGTCGCGTGCGGTGCCCTCGAAGTTGTAGGCCCCATCGGAGAAGAACTCGGTCGCGGCCACGTCCAGCGCGAGAGCGACATCGCCGCCCGGCTTGAGCCCGGCCTTCTCGATGGCCACGAGGATCTGGTCGAGCGCCTCGCGGTTGGAGGGGAGGTTCGGGGCGAATCCGCCCTCGTCGCCCAGGCCCGTGGCCAGGCCGCCGGACTTGAGGACCGACTTGAGCGCGTGGTACACCTCGGCACCCCAGCGCAGGGCTTCGCGGAAGGAGGGAGCGCCGATCGGGGCGATCATGAACTCCTGGATGTCGACGTTCGAGTCGGCGTGGGAGCCGCCGTTGAGGATGTTCATCATGGGGACGGGCAGGACGCGGGCGCCCGGCCCGCCGAGGTAGCGGAAGAGCGGGAGGTTCGCGCTCTCGGCCGCAGCCTGAGCGACGGCGAGGGACACGCCGAGGATTGCGTTGGCCCCGAGGCGGCTCTTGTTGGGCGTGCCGTCGAGGTCGATCATGGCCTGGTCAACCAGGCTCTGGTCGTCGGCCTCCAGGCCCTCGACCTCATCGGCGATCTCGGTGTTGACCGCTGCGACGGCCCCGGCCACACCCTTGCCGCCGTAGCGAGCCTCGTCGGTGTCGCGGCGCTCGACCGCTTCGAAGGCGCCGGTTGATGCCCCCGAGGGGACGCCAGCGCGGGCGACAACGCCGTCGTCGAGGCTGGCCTCGACTTCGATGGTCGGGTTGCCGCGGGAGTCAAGGATTTCGCGTGCGAAAACAGTTTCGATGGTGGACACGTGGTCTCCCCTGTCACATTCGGAATTGGTGCGGACTCAGCCTACTGGTGGTCGCCCGGGTGGGGGTGCGTCTTTGGGCCCCCGTTCAGGGGTGGCTAGGCTGGCGGGTTATGAGTGAGACAAGCGCGCGGGTCCGGGTGCGGGTGGCGCCGTCGCCCACAGGGGATCCGCATGTGGGCACGGCATACATGGCGCTGTTCAATGTCGCATGGGCGCGCAAGATGGGCGGAGAGTTCCTCTTGCGGATCGAGGACACCGATCGGGCTCGCTTTGATCCTGGCTCTGAGCAGCAGATCTACGACAGCCTTCGCTGGCTGGGGCTGACCTGGGATGAGGGTCCAGATCTCGGCGGTCCCGTCGGTCCCTACCGGCAGTCCGAGCGGCTGGAAACCTACGGCCCCGTGGTAGACCAGCTTCTTGCCGATGGGCACGCCTACCACTGCTGGTGCAGTCCGCAACGCCTTGCTGACCTGCGGGAACAGCGGTCTCGCGAGAAGTCGAGCGCGACTGGATACGACCGCCTGTGCCTGGGCATGACCCGCGAAGAGCGCGAAACCCTGCCGGGGTTCTCGCCGACTCCGGTGGTCCGCATGCTCATCCCAGACGACCCGCCGCTCACCTTCCAAGACGCGGTCCGCGGCGAGATCCGCGCTCCGCACCCCGATGACCAGGTCATTCGCAAGGCCGACGGCTTCCCCACCTACCACCTGGCCGTCGTCGTGGACGACCATCTCATGGGCGTCACCCACGTGGTCCGCGGCGAGGAGTGGATCTCCTCGACCCCGAAGCACCTCCTGTTGTACCAGTGGCTGGGCTGGGACACCCCTGAGTTTGCCCATATGCCTCTTTTGCGCAACGCTGACCATTCCAAGATTTCCAAGAGGAAGAATCCCGCAGCCCGGCTCACCTGGTTCCGCGAGCAGGGCTTCCTCCCCGAGGCGCTGCTCAACTTCCTCCAGCTCATGGGCTTCCCTCCCGCCCACCAGGACAGCGAAGTCGCGAGCCTCGCTGAGTTCATTGACGCCTTCGAGTGGTCCAAGGTCAACACCGTCGGTCCCGTCTTTGACCTCGACAAACTCACCTGGCTCAACGGCCACTACATCCGCGCTCTCCCCACCGAGGAGCTCGCCGCGCGGATCGCGACCCACCTCACCGAGACGGGAACCTGGCCCTCCCCGCCCGACCCCTCCGCCCTGACGCTCCTCACCCGCGCCACCCCCCTCATCCGAGAGCGCCTGACGCTCCTCAGTGAAGCTTTGCCCAAACTAGCCTTTCTCTTTGCGCACGATGACGACATCACCATCGCGGATGACGCCCGCTCCCAGCTCGGCGAGAATGCGCCCGCGATCCTCGCGAGCGCGGTCACAGCGCTGTCGACGGTCACCCCCTTTGACGCGGCGTCCATCGAGGCAGCGCTGCGCAAGACCCTCGTCGAGGAGATGGGGATCAAGCCGCGCCTCGCCTTTGCCCCCCTTCGCATAGGCCTCACCGGCGAGCGCGTCTCGCCACCGTTGTTCGAGTCCATGGAGGTACTCGGCCGCACCTCCACCCTCACTCGGCTGGGGAGGGCCGCAGAGAACCTCTCCTGACCTGGAGTGATGGCGCTGCGTGATAACGTGTCCGCCGTGTCAGAACCTCACACTGCGCCCGACGCCACGCCCGCCACCACCCCCGCCGCTACCTCGCGACCCACTACCCCCGAGCCCGCGAGCCCACCCTCGGGCGCTGGCGACTTCGTTGCCGAGGCGGTCCAGCGGGACCTGGCTGAGGGGCGGCTTGGAGATACCCAAGTCCAGACCCGTTTTCCTCCCGAGCCCAACGGATACCTTCACATCGGGCATGCCAAGGCGATCGCCGCGGACTTCACGATTGCCGAACGCTTCGGCGGCATCTGCAACGTCCGGTTCGACGACACGAACCCCGACACGGAGGAAGCCGAGTTTGCCGAGGCGATCCTTCAGGACATCGAGTGGCTCGGTTTCACCCCAAACCAGGTGTTCCACGCCTCCGACTACTTCGAGGCCCTCTACCAGTGGGCCGAAAGCCTCATCACACAAGACCTCGCCTACGTTGACGAACAGGACGCCGAAGCGATTTCCGCACAGCGCGGCGGATTCGGCGCCCCCGGCATCGAAAGCCCCCACCGAAACCGCCCGGCAGCTGAATCGCTTGACCTTTTCCGGCGGATGCGCGCCGGCGAGTTCCCCGACGGTGCCAAAGTCCTGCGCGCCAAGATCGACATGCAGGCCGACAATATGCAGCTCCGCGACCCCATCATGTACCGGATCCGCCGCGGCCACCATTTCCGAACAGGCGACCAGTGGGTGATTTACCCGACCTATGACTGGGCGCACGGCCAGTCGGACGCCTATGAGGGCGTGACCCACTCGATGTGCACCCTCGAGTTCACCGATCACCGGCCGCTCTACGACTGGTTCCTCGACCACCTTGACCTGCCCGGATACCAGCCCACACAGTACGAGTTCGCCCGCCTCGAACTCACCCACACCATCACCTCGAAGCGCCGCCTCGCCGCCCTGGTCGCCAGCGGCCACGTGGACGGCTGGGACGATCCGAGAATGCCGACCCTGCGCGGCCTTCGCCGAAGGGGCTTCCCGCCGAGCGCCATTCGCGCCTTCTGCGCCGCGATTGGCGTTAGCAAAACCAACTCCCGCCACGCGATCGAGGAGCTCGAATCCTTCGTCCGCACCGACCTCAACCGGACGGCTCAGCGACGCATGGTGGTGCTCCGTCCCATTCGCCTAGTTCTCGATAACTGGCCGGTCAATGAAGACGGAAGTTCCGCCATCGTGCGCTTTCCTGTGGTTAATAACCCCGAGAATCCGGACGATGGCGAGAGGCAAGTCCCGTTCTCAGGTGAGCTTTGGATTGAGGCTGAGGATTTTGAGGAGGTGCCGCCCAAGGGGTTCTTCCGGCTGTCCGTTGGGCGCGAGGTGAGGCTGCGGGGCGCGTATCTCGTGACGGCGACCTCCTGCGTGCGCGACGCGAATGGGCAGGTCACCGAGGTGCACGCGACTTACGACCCGGAAACCCGAGGAGGGAGCGCGCCGGATGGGCGCAAGGTGAAGTCGACCATGCACTGGGTGTCAGCGCAAGACGCGATCGATGTCGAAGCGCGGCTCTACGACCACCTTTTCGCGGCCGAGGTTCCGGGCGAGGCAACGGGCGAGCCGCTCGACGACCTCAACCCGAACTCGATGGAGGTCCTGACCAGCTGCAAAGCCGAGCCAGCCCTCGCCGAGACGCCCCCCGGCGAAGTCGTCCAGTTCGAGCGCCTGGGCTACTTCGCCGCCGACCCACGCAAGCCCGGCGTGTTCCACCGGACAGTAGGCCTCCGCGACGAGTGGGCCCGCCTACAAAAACGCCAAGCAGGCCCCCGGTAGCAGGCGGTTGGGCTACAGCGCGTGGATGATCTCCTCTACTTTGTCTTTGGCGTCTCCGAAGAGCATGGCGGAGTTTTCGCGGAAGAACAGGGGGTTTTGGACTCCTGCGTAACCGGTGGCCATGGAGCGTTTGAAGACGATGACCTGGGCGGCGTTCCAGACCTCGAGGACGGGCATGCCGGCGATGAGGCTCGTGGGGTCCTCCAGGGCGGCGGGGTTGACCGTATCGTTCGCGCCGATCACCAGGACAGCGTCGGTCTCGGGGAAGTCCTCGTTGATCTCGTCCATTTCTAGGACGATGTCGTAGGGGACCTTTGCCTCGGCCAGCAGCACATTCATGTGGCCGGGGAGGCGGCCGGCGACGGGATGGATCCCGAAGCGGACGGTGACTCCTCGGGCGCGCAACTTGGCGGTGAGGTCCGCGACGGCGCTTTGAGCCTGGGCCACCGCCATGCCGTAGCCGGGGGTGATGATGACCGAAGACGCATTGACCAGCAGGTCAGCGACATCGACCGCGTTGGTCTCGCGATGCTCGCCGTAGTCCTTGGCCTCACCTGACACCGCGCCATCGGACCCAAATCCGCCGGCGATCACCGAGATGAAGGACCGGTTCATCGCCTTGCACATGATGTAGGAGAGGTAGGCACCGGAGGAGCCAACCAAGGCGCCGGTGATGATGAGCAGGTCGTTGTCGAGGGTGAACCCAGCGGCGGCCGCCGCCCAGCCGGAGTAGGAGTTGAGCATGGAGACCACGACGGGCATGTCGCCGCCGCCGATCGACGCGACCAAGTGGAGTCCCAGGGCCAGGGCCAGCACCGTCATCGCCAGGAGCAGCCACACCGAGGGGGTGATGACAAACCACACCGTCAGGCCGAAGAAGCCGACAATCGCGCCGAGGTTCAGCACATTGTGGTGCGGCAGCGTCAGCGGAGCGGACTTCATCTTGGCGGAGAGTTTGAGGTAGGCGATGATCGACCCGGTGAAGGTCACGGCGCCGATGAACACGCCGATGAACAGCTCGGCGGAGTGAACTCCGTCGTGAGTGGAAGCGCCGCGCACCTCAACATAGGACGTCCATCCCACGAGAACGGCCGTCAACCCGACAAAGGAGTGGAGCAGGGCGATGAGCTGCGGCATTCCGGTCATTTCGACCCGCCGCGCCATGAAGATCCCAATGATGGCACCGGCCGACATTGGGATGAGGATCGCGACAGCAGCCCAGCTGGGAGACTTGGGCCCCTCCAGGCCCTCCCAGGTGAGCCCAGCAATCACTCCGATCACGGTGAAGGCCAGCGCCAGCCCCATGCCGATGATGCCGAAAAAGTTCCCCCGCTTGGAGGTCTCATGCTTCGAGAGTCCCGCGAGCGCCAAAATGAAGCACAGTCCCGCGATGATGTAGGAGCCTAGTTGCAAGGTAATGGGCATGGGTCAGCTCCTCTTGAACATGGCGAGCATCCGGTGAGTCACCAGGAAGCCGCCGAAGACGTTGATGGAGGCCAGAAGGATTCCGCCGATGGCAAGGACCGCCATCGTCACCGTAGGCCTAGGAACTGCCAGGCCCAGCAAGGACCCGACGATGATGATCCCGGAGATCGCGTTCGTCACGCTCATGAGCGGCGTGTGCAGTGAGTGGCTCACGTTGCCAATCACGTAGTACCCGATGACCACCGAGAGCATGAAGACCATGAAGTGCCCCAGCAGCCCGACCGGGGAGACCCAGAACAGCATCAGCAGGGCCAGCGCACTCACGCCCATCACCGCGTAGGTGACCGCGGGGTCGCGCGGCTTTTTCTCCGGCTTGACGACCTCGGGGGCCGGCGCAGCAGCGGGCGCCGCTGACACCGCAACCGGGGGTGGTGGCCAAGTGACCCCGCCATCGTGGGTCACCGTCATCCCCCGCACCACGGCGTCTTCGAAGTCCAGGACCAGCGACCCGTCCTTGCCAGGCGTCACGAGCTTCATGAGGTTGACGATGTTGGTCGCGAACAGCTGCGATGCCTGGGTTGGCAGGCGGCTCGCCAGGTCGGTGTAGCCGATGATCGTCACACCGTTGGCTGTCACAACCGCCTCGTCCGGCCGCGACCCCTCGACATTCCCGCCGTTCGCCGCCGCCATATCGACGATGACGGAGCCCGGCTTCATCGTCGCGACCATCTCGGCCGTGATGAGCCGCGGTGCGGGCCGTCCGGGGATGAGCGCGGTCGTGATGACGATGTCAACATCGCGCACCTGCTCGGCATACATCCTTGCGGCAGCGGCAGCGTAGTCGGCTGTCGCTTCCTTCGCGTAGCCGTCCGTCGACTTCTGCGATTGGCCGGAATCGACGGCAACAAACTCCGCGCCCATCGATTCGACCTGCTCGGCGACCTCGGCCCGGATGTCAGTTGCGCGCACGATGGCGCCCAGCGACCCCGCGGTCCCGACCGCCGCGAGCCCCGCGACCCCCGCCCCGGAGACAAACACCTTGGCCGGCGGAACCTTGCCCGCAGCCGTGACCTGTCCGGTGAAGAAGGAGCCGAAGACGTGGGCCGCTTCGATGACCGCTCGGTATCCCGCGATGTTCGCCATCGAGGAGATGACATCGAGCGACTGCGCCCGAGAGATCCGTGGGACGGAGTCCATCGCGAGCGTCGTCACCTTCGCCTCCGCCAACGCGGCGAGCAGCTCAGGCGAGCGGGGCGCTGCGATGAGGGAGATGAGCGTGGCTCCGGCCTTCATCTCAGCGATCTCCTCGGAAGAGGGCGCGTTGATCTTCGCGACAATGTCGCTGGCCCAGACCTCGGAGGTGGCGGCGATTTCCGCCCCCGCCTCGATGTAGGTCTCGTCTGGGAACGCAGCCTTGGCGCCGGCGCCGGTTTCGACGCATACGGCGTAGCCAAGTTTGACGAGCTGAGCGACCGACTTCGGTGTCGCGGCTACTCTGGTCTCGCCTCCTTGGGATTCAGTGGGAATTCCTATTCGCATTCATGAACCCTTCGTGGTGTGTTCTTGGGCGCTCGTGGCGGCGTCGATCCGCCGCTCCAGCTCCCGTGTGGCAGCGCGGAGGGCACCCTCCGCGTCGACCCCGAGGCGGTCAGCCTCGAGGATGGTTCTCATGAGGTCGCCTCCCGTTGAAGCTCCCCGTTTCTTGAACGATGGCGGCGCTGCGCTTTCGCTCAAAGCTTCAGCGACCAGCAGCTCGATATCCAGACCCCCCCGCCGCGCGCGACCGATCACCTTCTGCGTGCGGGCGAGAGCGCCCTGGGCTCGGGGAATGCCCTCCAACAGGGAGGTCCGCGACTTCTCAGCCGCCTTGATCCGGTCCCAGCGAACGTGGGATTCCTCAGGGGTCAGCGCTGACGGGGAATCGCCGCCAGCCCCGGCGGGAGTCGCGGCGTCGAGCGTGGCTTGAGGGACGCCATCGTGCGCAAAAACGTGGGGATGGCGACGGATCAGCTTGTCGGCGATCTGGTGGGCGACGTCGTCGAGATCAAAGCGCTGCTCGACCCGGGCGATCTCGGAGTGGAAGACCACCTGAAGGAGCAGGTCACCGAGCTCCTCGCACATCGCGGCATCATCGGCATCCTCGATTGCCTCCGCCGTCTCGTAGGCCTCCTCCAGGAGGTATTGGACGAGCGAGGCGTGGGTCTGGGCGGCATCCCAGGGGCAGCCACCGGGCGCGCGCAAGAGCCGCATCACCTCGGCGAGACGATAGACACCGCTGCCGGAGGGGGGATCACCCCGGGGCGGCGCGAGCGGAGGCGAGGTCACTGCTCGGAACCGGGGGTTTCGGGGAGCTCGAGGTCGGGGATCTCGCCGGAGTCGAGCATCCACGGGAGTTCGGTGGGGGTGAAACCTGTCTCCGGATCGAGGACGCCAAAACGTGGGTTGACGTCCACAAAGCCGGGGTCAAGGAGCAGGGCCTGCGCCCGGGACGCGATCGCCTGGGCGGCAGTTTGATCGACGCTGAAGAGGTTGTTCATGGCGAAGTAGCGGGTGAGGTCGAGCACCGGCTCGGGCCACGCCTCCAGGGGATCGAGCGCCTCTTCCTCCCGCTGGATGCGCATTTCGTTGAGGCGAGCCTCCTCCCGCGAGAGCATCTCGGCCATGGCGGAGTCCTCCAGGCCCGGCAGGTCGGCCTCGGTGGCGGCAATGCCCGCGACCCTGCCCAGGACCATGAGCGGAACCGCGTTGCCCGGGGCAAATGACTCGCCCTCGCCGATCACGCGCTCGTTGAAGGTGTCGATCGCCGCGACGAGGTCAGCGTTAGTCAGGCGGTACTCCCCCACGCTGAAAGCCGTCCCAGGCTGGCCCGTCCCGCAGCCCGCGAGGAAGGCGAGGGCCAGGAAGGAGGCGAGGACCGCGCGGCGGGTTGGGGGCGCGGCGGCGAACCGGGCGGGAGTCACGATCAGCTCCTCGAGATGGGGCGCAGCGCTGGGGCAACAGGCGCCACCCGCGCGCGCTCGACTATTCGAGGGATACCTTATCGCGATTCGGGAGGCGGGCCCGAGGGGGGACTGTAGTCTGGGGCAATGAGTCCAAGGTCGACGCGTGTTCTGTGGTCTTCTCTGCTGGTGCTCGGACTGGGGGTGGTGTGTGCGCCGACGGTGGGGGCTGCTCCGGGGGTGTCGCCGGGGTCGGGTCCGTCTGGTGGGGGGACGGTGGTCAGTGTGGGGACGCCGGGGCGGTTTGTCGCGCTGGCCGGAGGTGGCGATGCGGGGTACGCGTTGGATGACGAGGGTGCGGTCTGGGCTTGGGGAAGCAACTACTACGGCCAGTTGGGCAACGGCACCACCACGCGGTCGCTCCTCCCGGTGCGAGTGAAGGCTGCCACGGGGACGCTGCCGGTGTTCACCGCGATCGCCGGAGGAGAAGCCGCGGGGTACGCGTTGGACAAGGACGGCGGCATCTGGGCCTGGGGAGACAACGAAAACGGCCAGCTAGGAGACGGCACCGTCACGCCCTCGTCGACTCCGGTTCGGGTGCGGGCCGCTTCCGGAGCACTTCCGGTGTTCACCGCGATCGCCGGGGGATACACCTCGGTGTACGCGCTAGACAAGGACGGCGGCATCTGGGCCTGGGGAAGTAACAACGGCGGCCAGTTGGGCAACGGCACCACCCAGGGTTCGCCCATTCCGGTTCGGGTCCAGGCCGGCACCGAGCCGCTACCAGTGTTCACCGCAATCGCCGCAAAAAGCGCTACGGGGTACGCGCTGGACAAGGACGGCGGCATCTGGGCCTGGGGAGACAACTACTTTTACCAGTTGGGCAACAACAGCACAACCCTGCGGTCGGCGAATCCTGTTCGGGTCCAAGCCGGCTCCGAGCCACTGCCGGTGTTCACCGCAATCGCCGCAAGCTACGCAAACGGGTATGGGTTGGACAAGGACGGCGGCATCTGGGCTTGGGGACACAACCAAAACGGCGAGTTGGGCAACGGCACCACCACGTCCTCCCGGACTCCGGTTCGAGTGCAAGCCGCCTCCGGTCTGCTGCCGGTGTTCACCGCAATCGCCGCAGGCTCCAGTTCAGGGTACGGGTTGGACATGGGCGGCAGCATCTGGGCCTGGGGACCAGGCAGCTCCGGCCAGTTGGGCAACGGCACCACCGCGGAAGCATTGAACCCGGTTCGAGTGACAGCGGCTTCCGGGGCTCTGCCACCTTTCACCACGATCGCCATTGGTAGCAATACGGCGCACGCGCAGGACGAGGACGGCGTTCGGTGGGCTTGGGGATGGAACAGCTCCGGCCAGTTGGGCAACGGCACCACCGGGTTGTCGGCGAGGCCTGTCCGAGTACCGGTGGTGGTTGGAAGTGTTACGTTCGGGGGAACTCCTGGGACCAACCCAACCTTCAGCAATGGACAGTGGTCGGTCAAGACTCCGCAGGAGTGTGGTCGGCTCCCGGTGGAGGTTTCCTTCGGTTTCGGTTCCGGGACGGGTGAAACGGCCAATGCAGGGACTTTCGATTTTGGTCGGGCCCCTGCGATTACGGTCCAACCTGTGTCGGGCACGGTGATCAGTGGTCAAACGTTTACCACCAAGGTGGGTGTCTCGGGGGATCCGACCCCGACGGTGCAGTGGCAGTCGCGGGCGACGGGGAGTTGGGTGGATGTTCCTGGTGCTACGGGTGTGACGTTGAGTGTCCAGCCCACCGTCTCAACGGAGTATCGGGCAGTGGTCTCGAGTTGTTGGTCCTCGTACCGTAAGGGTGGGTTACCCGTGACGTCGGCAAGGGTGTCCGTCACTGTCCAACCGTCTTCGCCCTCTACGTCCGGGTCCTCGTCGGCCACGGCGTCGCTCCCGAGCGGGTCGCAGTCTCCAAACGCTGGAAAAGCTTCGGCCGTGGGGTTGGCGATGAAGCAGGTGACGATGAAGACCAAGACATCGTTGAAAGCTGTCTCGTTGGTCTACCCGCTGGGAGTCAAAGCGAAGCTGACCTGGTCATCAAGTAAACCGAAGGTCGCCAAAGTCAACGCCTCCGGCAAGATCCAAGCCCTCAAACCGGGCCGCACCGTCATCACCGCCACAGCAGAAGGTGGAAAGACCGCCCGCCTCAAAGTGACCGTGGTCAACAACACAGTCAAGCTCAAGACGCTCAAGGCCGCCAAGACCGCAACCGTCAAGCTCAAGAAGGGCAAGACCAAGCGCCTATCAGTAGCCCCCACCCCCGCCAGTGCGACCCTGACAAAGATGCCCACCTTCAAGTCCTCCAAACCCAAGGTCGCCACCGTAGACAAAACCGGCCTGATCACCGCGAAGAAGAAGGGAAAGACCAAGCTCACCGTCACCCTCGCCGGCAAGAAGACCACCCTCGTAGTCAGCGTTGCCTGACACCACCCGCAGGGCTTCCCGCCAACACGTCTCTCGCCAGGACATCGCTCACCAACAGCGCTGCCCAGCGCAACAATGCCCCGTCCCTCAACGCGTCCCCGCCTAGCTTCTTGCCCACAGGCAGCGGCACCAAAACACTCCGCACAGTCGGCTTGATCACGCTGCCACGGTAGAGGCGGGCCAGGCGCAGGGTGCGGGACTCGGGGAGTTCGACCGGGAAGAACCGGACAAACCGGCCCTGGCCAGTGATTTCTGTGATCCCGGCGGCGCGGGCCACGTTGCGTAGGCGAGCGACCTCGAAGAGGTTCTCGACGGGCTCTGGGATCGCGCCGAAGCGGTCGGTGAGTTCTTCACGCGCGAGGGTGAGCTCGTCATCGTTCATGGCGGAGGCGAGCTTGGCGTAGGCCTCGAGGCGCAGGCGGTCGCCCTCGATGTAGGCGCGAGGGATGTGGGCGTCGACCGGCAGCTCGACCTTGACCTCGGCTTCGGGGCGGGGAGCGTCGCCGCGGGCCTCAGCCACGGCCTCGGAGACCATGCGGAGGTAGAGGTCGAAGCCCACGCCCTCGATGTGGCCCGATTGCTCGTCGCCGAGTAGGTTGCCGGCCCCGCGAATCTCTAGATCTTTCATAGCGACCGCCATGCCAGCCCCAAGCTCCGACTGGGAGGCGATGGTGGACAGGCGCTCGTGGGCCGTTTCGGTCAGCGGTGGATCGCCGGGGTAGAAGAAGTAGGCGTAGGCGCGTTCGCGAGCGCGGCCCACGCGTCCCCGCAGCTGGTGGAGCTGCGCCAGGCCCATGCGCTCGGCCCGATCGACGATCAGGGTGTTGGCGTTGGCGACGTCGAGGCCCGTCTCGATGATGGTCGTGCACACCAAGACGTCGTACTTCTTATCCCAAAAGTCGATAATGACTTTCTCTAGGGCATGCTCCGCCATAGAGCCATGGGCGATGGCGATTCGCGCCTGGGGAAGCAAGTCCGCCAGTCGCGCGGCGACCGTGTTGATGGACCGCACCCGGTTGTGGACGTAAAACACCTGGCCATCGCGCAAAAGCTCGCGGCGGATCGCGGCAACCACTTGACGCTCATCCCAGCGGCCGACGTAGGTCAACACAGGGTGCCGCTCCTCGGGTGGGGTCGCGAGGGTCGACATTTCGCGGATTCCTGACACCGCCATCTCCAGGGTGCGGGGAATCGGTGTCGCGCTCATCGAGAGGACGTCGACGTCGGTTCGCAGGGCCTTCAGCGTCTCCTTGTGCTCGACGCCAAAGCGCTGCTCCTCGTCGATGATGACCAGCCCGAGGTCCTTGAACACAATCTGCCCGGTGATCAGGGCGTGCGTCCCGATGACAACGTCAACCTTCCCCGCCGCGAGGTCCTTCTTGGTCTCGTGCTGCTCCGCCGCACCCTGGAATCGCGACAGCGGTTTCACCACCACTGGGAACGGCGCGTACCTCTCCGAGAACGTCTCCATATGCTGCTGGACCAGCAGGGTTGTCGGGACCAGGACGGCCACCTGCTTGCCCTCCTGCACCGCCTTGAACGCGGCCCGCACCGCGATCTCGGTCTTCCCATATCCCACGTCTCCGCAGATCAGCCGGTCCATTGGGACAGGCTTTTCCATGTCGGCCTTGACCTCGTCGATGGTCTGGAGCTGGTCAGGCGTCTCGGCGTACTCGAAAGCGTCCTCCAACTCACGCTGCCAGGGCGAGTCCGGCCCAAAAGCATGCCCTGGGCTGGCCTGACGCGCCGAATACAGCCGGATGAGCTCGGCCGCGATCTCCTTGACAGCCTTGCGCGCGCGGCCCTTCGCCTTGGACCAATCCGCGCCGCCCATCTTCGACAGTGGAGGCGACTCGCCGCCAACATACCTGGTCAGGAGGTCCAGCGAGTCCGTGGGCACAAACAGCCGATCCCCCGGAAAGCCCCGCCGCGACGGCGCGTACTCGACAACCACATACTCGCGACGCGCCGTCGACGCCCCACTGCCGATGGTGCGTTCGATCAGCTCAACAAACCTTCCGATCCCATGCTGGTCGTGAACCACCAGGTCACCGACCTTGAGAGTGAGCGGATCGACCTCGTGGCGGCGACGGCGGCTCGGCATCGCCCGCATCTCGCGCGTGCCACTTCCCGCCCGCCCCGTCAGTTCCGCCTGGCTCGCGATCGCAATCTTCAACCCAGGGACGATGGCGCCGCTCCCCTGAGCGACAGCGACGAGCACCACGCCGTGGGGTGCTTTCTTGGGGAGTTCCTCGACCACCCGGGCGGGAATGTCGGCTTGCGCTAGCTGTTCGGCGAGGCGACGCGCGGGGCCGCGGCCCTCGGCGAGGAGAACGGTGCGCCACCCCTCGCGAGCCCGCTGACCCAACCGTCGCACCGAAGCTTCGAGCCCCTCACCTGCGGTCTCGCCATCGCGGGCGTCGATCAGCAGGTCGCCCCCAAAGGGGGAAAAGCCCCAGGGGCCAAGGCCTAGCGCGGTGATCTTGTCCAAGACCTCGGGCAGGGCTCGATACCCAGAATCGCCGAGGTCAACAGGGGCTTTTGCCCCAGCGGCCGCACCGGACCAGGCGGCGGTGAGGAACTCGGCGGCCGTGGCGTGAAGGTCTTCCGCGCGTCTACGCAACCGCTCGGGGTTGTCGAGGACCACCACGGTGTCAGCGGGGAAGAGATCGGCGAGGTCCGCCATCGTCCGCGCGAGAAGGGGGGTGAGGGCTTCGAGACCCTCGACTGCGATGCCTGCCGCGGCGTGGGTGAGGATCTCGGCGGCGCCGGGCACCTGGGTGACGAGGGCGGCGGCGCGGTCGCGGACTTGCTCGGTCAGGAGGAGCTCGCGGCAGGGAGGTGCCCACAGGCCGTGGGGGGCCGGGTCGGAGGAGCGCTGGTCGGTGACAGCGAAGTAGCGGATGTCTTCGACGACGTCGCCCCACAGGTCGATGCGGACGGGGCGGTCTTCGGTGGGCGGGAAGACGTCGAGGATGCCGCCGCGGACGGCGAACTCTCCGCGGCGTTCGACCATGTCAGTGCGGGTGTAGTCGTAGGCGGCGAGGCCTGAGGCGAGGGTGGCGAGGTCGACTCTCTCGTGGAGGACAGCGGTAACGGGGGGGAGGGCGCCAAGGTCAGCGACGACCGGTTGAATGAGGGCGCGCACGGGCAGGAGGAGCAGGCGGATCGGGCCGTGCGGGCCGTCGGGGTCGGGGTGGGCGAGGCGGCGAAGGACGGCGATGCGCCGGGCTAGGGTGTCGGCGCGGGGGGAAAGGCGCTCGTGGGGAAGGGTTTCCCAGGAGGGGAAGACGGCGATCTGGTCGCGCGGGAGGAAAGCAGCCGCGCCATCGGCCATCGATTGTGCGTCGCGGCCGGTAGCGGTGACGATGACGGTGGTGCGGTGCTGCGCGAGGGCGGCGGCTGCGGCGGGGCGCAGGCCAGCGGGAACGCCGATGGTGGCGGGGGCGAGCTCGGGTTCCGCCGCTAGGTCGCGCAGCCGGGCGAAGCCGGGCTCCTCGGCCAGCCACGTTAGCAGGGCGGTGAGTGTCACGGCTCGGTTGGGGGGGTGTGAAAGACCAGCTGGGCGGGCTCGAGACCTTCGAGAACGATGGCGTGCACCGCGTCGGCCGCGCGGTCGATCTGCTGGTCGACGGTCGGCCCCTGGAAGGTCGAGAAGTCCCGCAGCACGTAGTCCGCAGCCGGCATCCGCCCGGGAGGCCGCCCAATCCCGCAGCGAACCCGCAGGTAGTCCTTGGTTTCCAGCGCCTTGGAGATGTCGCGGAGCCCATTGTGCCCGCCCTCTCCCCCACCCTTCTTCAGTCGCACGACCCCCAGCGGAAGGTCGAGATCGTCATGTACCACGATGACGTTGTCGGCCTCGACCCCGTAGTAGTCGGCGGCGGCGCGGACCGGCCCTCCCGACACATTCATGTAGGACTGGGGCTTGGCGAGGATGACCCGGGGTCCGGGCGCGCCGCCGGGCAGGAACCCCAGGCGCGCGGCGGCGAGGAGGATGCGCCCGCCGGGACCGACCGTGAAGCTGGTCCCGGCGCGGGATGCGAGTTCGTCGAGCACCATGGCACCGATGTTGTGCCGGTTCGCGGCATACTTCGGCCCCGGATTCCCCAGGCCGACCAGGAGTCGGATGTCCGATGCCATGGGCTCGGTGTGCGCGAGGGTGGGGGTTAGGCCTCAGCCTCGGCCTCAGCCTCAGCCTCGGTGTCGTCGTCTCCGGCGCCCTCTTCGACCTCATCGATGTCGGCCCGGACCAGCGAGATCGTCACGATGATGGCGTCGGGGTCGCCCACCAGCTCGGCGCCCTCGGAAAGCACCAGGTCGCGGGCGAAGACGTTGTTGCCTTCGGTGCGGCCTGCGACGTCGACAATGATCGACTCGGGCAGCGAGGTCGCCTCGGCCATGATCCGCACCATCTGGGTGTCGAGGATCGCGATGCCGGAGGCCGGCTCGCCCTCGACGCGGACAGGAACCTCGACCTCGATGCGCTGACCCTTCTTCACCGACCGCAGGTCGACATGGATGATCGTGTCGCGCACTGGATTGCGCTGGATCTCTCGCGCCAGCGCCAGGGTCTGATTCTTGACCCCCTCGATCTCGATCTCTAGGAGGACGTTGGCCTGGCGCAGGGCCATGCGAGTCGCGTGCTCCGGCAGCGAGATGTGGATGGGAGGCTCCGGGTGACCGTGGATGGTCGCGGGGATGAGCTTTTCCCGGCGGGTGCGCCGGGCGGCGCCCTTCCCGAATTCCGTGCGCGGCTTCGCGGCGAGGCGGACATTGTCAGACATGAGGGCTCCTTGGCGTCATCGTGTCATCTCGGCTGCGGTCGCAGCCTGCGGCGGCCTTGTGGCGCGGCGATCATCGCAGCACCCGCCTCGCTCCACGCAAGGAGAGCCACCGCGTCGATCACGGAAGGCACACTCACGTGCCCCCCCTCGCCGGGGCAACCCGAGAATCCTACCCCACCTCGCCCGCCCAGGTGGCTTTGACTAGGCGGCCGATACCGCCGGCTACGAACTGGGCGGCTCTAATGCGGCGCACCAGCTCGTCGGCACGGCGGGCAACGGGACCGTCTGAGATCTCGATCGACTTGATCAGACCCTCGGGGTTGATGACGAAGGTGGCCCGCTGCGCCATTCCCGAGTCCTCGTCGAGGACGTCCATGGCCCGCGAGAGAACCCGCGCCTGGTCGGCGATCAACGGGAACTCGAGCTGGTCAATGAGCGGGGTTGCCTCACACCACGCCTGGTGGCAGTACACCGAATCGGTCGAGATCGCGTAGATGTCGACGCCGAGCCGCCCTAGCTCCTCCCCCTGCTCGTGGAGGTCAAACAACTCGGTCGGGCAGATGAAGGAGAAGTCGGCGGGATAGAAGAACAGGACAGACCAGTGCCCCAGCAGGGACTCCCGGGTGACCTCTTCAATGACGCCCTTGCGCACGGCCTTGACCGCGAAGGGTGGGACGGGAGTGTTCAGCTGTGACACCGCGGCCTCCTGGGTGCTCACTAGGAATCAGGGAGGGCAGACTCGCCCAAACCCCAGCTTAGGGGCTCACGCTCTCAAACGGTGTCACCAACCCGCCCAATGCCAGGCCAGCGAACAGCGCGCCCCCCACGCCCCCCCTAGGCCGAGCCGTCAAACAGCGACGTCACCGACCCGTCATCGAACACCTCGCGAATTGCCCGCGCGAGAAGCGGCGCGATCGACAGCACCGTGAGCTTCTCAAACCTCTTCTCCTCGCTCAACGGCAGTGTGTCTGTCACGACAATCTCGCTGATGGCCGAGTTTTTCAGCCGCTCCACCGCCGGCGGCGACAGGATCCCGTGCGTCGCCGCCACGATCACCTCCGCCGCCCCATTCTCGAAGAGCGCCTCCGCCGCCTGGACAATCGTGCCGGCCGTGTCGATCATGTCGTCGACAATCACGCAGGTCCGCCCCTGCACCTCGCCGACGACCTCGTGCACCTTGACCTGGTTCGCCGCCCGGGGATCGCGCCGCTTGTGAATGATCGCCAGCGGCGCCCCCAACCGGTCCGACCACTGGTCCGCCACCCGAACCCGCCCAGCATCCGGCGAGACGACCGTGAGCCGCGACCGATCCACCCGCGCACGCACATAGTTCGCCAGCAGCGGCAATGCCCACAGGTGGTCAACCGGCCCGTCAAAGAACCCCTGAATCTGCGCCGTGTGCAGATCGACCGACATAATCCGGTCCGCCCCCGCCGTACTGAACAAATCGGCGAGCAGTCGCGCAGAAATCGGCTCGCGCCCCAGGTGCTTCTTGTCCTGCCGCGCGTAGCCATAGAACGGCACGACCACCGACACCGTGCGCGCCGAGGCCCGCTTCAGCGCGTCGACCATGATGAGCTGCTCCATGATCCACTGGTTGATCGGCTCGGTGTGCGATTGCAGACAGAACGCGAATGTCCCGCGCACCGACTCCCCGTAGCGCACGTAGATCTCCCCGTTGGCGAAGTCAAACGCCGTGGTCGGCACAAGATCGCAGCCCAGCTCGTCCGCGACAGCCTGCGCCAGCTCCGGGTGCCCCCTTCCCGACACAAGCACCAGTCGCTTATCGCAATCATGCGAGGTGATTCCAGCAGCCACAGCAGTCGGTCCTTTCCCTAGTGACCAGCACGTTGTTGATGATGGACGATGGCGGACGGTACGTCAGGTGGGGCCGCCTGCGTTGCCGGGGACTCGGCATCGTGCGCGACTGGGGCCGCGGGCGCCTGAGGCGAGGCGACGTGCGCTGGCGCGGGGCAAAAGTTGGGCAACGCATGGGGCGAGGTCGCGGGCGCGGTTGGGGACTCGGCATCGTGCGCGGGGTTCTGCTGCGCGGCTTGGCGGGCGGCGGCGGCGGAGGGAGTGCCGGGGCGGCGGGTCTCGACCCAATCGGGGATGGTGCGCTGCTTGGCGCCGGGGACGGCGAGCGCGCCCGGGGGAACATTCTCGCGGATGACAGCGCCCGCGCCGGTGTAGGCCCCGTCACCGACGGCCACCGGCGCGACCAGGACATTTTGCGAGCCGATGCGGACATGATCGCCCACTGTGGTCCGGAGCTTTTCGAGACCGTTGTAGTTGGCGACGATCGTGCCCGCGCCGATGTTGCTGCCCTGGCCCACGGTCGCGTCGCCAACGTAGGCCAGATGCGGGACCTTGGCGCCGTCGCCGATGCTGGACCCCTTGATCTCGACGAACGAGCCGGACTTGGCTCCCGTGCCGAGCACCGTGCCGGGCCGAAGGTGCGTGAAGGGGCCCACCTTGGCGCCGGGACCGATCTGCACGGAGGTCGCGTGGGTGCGGTCGACGAGCGCGCCGGCGCCGACATGCGTGGCCGCCAACGTCGTGTTGGGGCCGATGACAGCGCCTTCCTCGATGCTGGTCCCCGCCATGAGGTGCGTGCCGGGCAGGATGGTGCAGTCGCGCTCGATCCGGACGTCAACATCGATCCAGGTCGTGTCGGGGTCAATGATCGTGACGCCCGAGAGCATGGCGGCGGTCGTAGCCCGTCGGTTGAACTCCTTGGCGAGGCCCGCGAGCTGGACCCGATCGTTGACGCCCTCGACGACCCACGGGTCGTCCGCGACGTAGGCGCCGACGGGGCGGTCTTCGCCTCGGGCCCATGCGATCACGTCGGTGAGGAGGACTTCGCGCTGGTCGTTGTCGCGGGTCAGGCCCTGGAGGCCGCGGCGGAGGACGTCGCCGTCGAAGGCGTAGATCGCGGAGTTGATCTCGGTGATGGCGGCCTGCTCGGGCGTCGCGTCCCGGTCTTCGATGATCGCAAGGACCTGGCCGTTGGCGGGGTCGCGGATGATCCGGCCGTAGCCAGCGGGATCGGGGACGCGGGCCGAAAGGATGGTCGCGACATTGCCCGCATTGACATGCGTCTCGAGCAAGGCGGTGAGCACCCGGCCATCCGCAAGCGGGCAGTCCGAGGTGAGGACAATGACGGGGGCTGATTCGCTGGGCGCGGCAGCGTCAGCGCAGCTTGCGGTTTCGGGTGGGCCGCCCGAGGGGGCTTGGGCGGCGGCGGACACGCCGGGGGCTTGGGCGGCGGCAGTGGACACGCCGAGGGCTTGGGCGGCGGCAGGAATCCCAAGCGCTGCGTCGAGGGCGGCGATCGCGCACTGGACCGCGCGACCGGTCCCCGGGATCTCGTCCTGGTCGGCGATGATGACGTTGGGGACGTGTTCACGGGCGTGAGCTGCGACATCGTCCCTCATGTGCCGAACTACGACGACAATCTCCGCCGGCTTCAGGCTCTTCGCGGCCTCCAGCGCGTGGCCGAGGAGCGAACGTCCGGCGATGGCGTGAAGCGGCTTGGGGAGGGACGATCTCATCCGCGTCCCCTCACCAGCGGCGAGGATCAGGACAGCGGAGGGCGTGGCAGCACTCAAGAGGTCAGCTTTCGAACGTCGGCGATCCAGTGGCCCAAACGGCCCCCCCAGTCTATCCCGCCCCCACCCACCCAGACTCTCCCCCACCCAACCCACCCGGACGCCCAGTCGCCCCA
>WQYN01000034.1 GCA_009781225.1 Micrococcales bacterium
AGGACCTGGCGTCTGAGGTGTTCACGATCGCGTGGACGGCGGGGGAGAAGAGTCGTGCGCATCCTGGTTGGGTCTTTGTCACTGCCCGACATGCGCTGGCCAACGCCAGACGTGCTCGGGCGCGGTTCGCTGACCTGCATCGGGAGTTGAGCGGACAGATCGCCAGCGGGGCTGTGCCGGGCTTTGTTCAGCCATCGGGGCACGACTGTCCGGCGACTCGTCAGCTCTATGAGGCGATGGGCCGGCTTCCCCGTGAGCAGCAGGAACTGCTCGTGGCCCGGTACTGGGACGAGTTGTCTGGGGTTGAATGCGCCGAGCTGTTCGGATGCACCCACACCGCCGTTCGAATTCGACTCCACCACGCCCGACGAGCCCTAGCAGCCCTGTGCCGCACATCCTTTCACCCCGATCAGGAGAGATTATGACCATCGCATCGCGCCTTCGTCGCGCCAACTCCGCCCCCCAAGACCCCCAGGCCAACCTGACCGAACGAGCGCGCCGCGACCTCGCCCACCTGGTCACCGGCCCCACCCCCGAGCCGACTGCACGGGAAGGAGCAGCCCTGACCAGTTTGGCTGACGCGGCGCCATCGTCCATCGCTTCTGCGAATGCGCTTCCGGTGGCGCGAACCTGGATGCCGAGGTTCCGCTATCCTGCGATGGTCGCGGCGACTGTGGCGGCGGCGGTCGGGCTCGTGGTGGTCGCTGTCCACGTGCTTCCGGATGCGGACCCGGCTCCGGGCTTGGGGGCGAACCTAGGGGCGGCGCCGGCTGTTGCCTCCGAGGAACCGGGGATGGTTGAGGACGAGCCCAGCCCGCCGGCTCCGGTAGTGACGACCTCTACGCTCCCCGAGACTCTGACGATCACGCTGGTGGGAGAGGTACGCTCCGAGGCTCCGTGGGCTCGGTCGATTGCGTTCGAGTTCCCCCATCCGCAGCTCGAGGGCATCACGGTCTTCACGCGTTTGTGGGTGAGAAACGCGTTCCTGGAGGCGGGAGTCCTCGGCGAGGAAGGGGAGGAGCTCGAGCTGACCTATTCCCAGGGCTCCTACCGGGGCGGGATTCTCTGGAGTCTTCCGTCGCCCAGCATCGAGGTGAGCACTCCAACCGCCGAGGAGGCTTGGGGGGCCTCCTGTCCGGCAGCGTGGAGGACGGCGGTGGGTCCTGCGGACCTCGCCGATGCTGCGGGAACGGACGGGGTCGATATCTGTGACATCGTGCGCGCGTTCCAGCTTCACACCGTTAATGCCGTTCCCACGGGCGCGGGAACTCTCGTGGTCCAACAAGAGGAAATCTCGGGCCAGGTTGTCTCCACCACGGTCTACAGCAGCGGGCTCCCGACTGCGGGAGGCGCCGAGCTGGCGACGGAGTACTCGGTGTCGGTTCTGACGACGGACCCGGACCTCGTGCGTCCCATGCTTCTTGATCTGGAGCTCTCTCCGGAGGGCGCCTGGGCATTTCCGATGAGCTCGGTGCTCGGGGACCTTGTGCCGCCCGGCGGTCTGGGCGCTGAGTCGGGGGTTGACACCATCTTGGCGACGGTGGTGGACGTGACGGATTCCGACGCCGCCTGGGGCCAGTCGGTCACGTTCGAGTTCGCGTTCCCCGGCTTCGAGGACAACACGGTCATCGCGCGGCTGTGGTTTGAGGAGGCCCTGCCGAGCGTCCTGGAGACTGGGACGACCATGTGGTTCGTCCGGGACGAGGATGGCCGGTTCCGGTTCCTCGACGCGACATGGCTGCCGTGGCCCGTGTGGCTCTCATTGCGCGAGACCCTCCAGCCTGGTTGCGAAGGTGGTTGGGGGAGTGCGTACACCGACGATGACGGAGAGACCGGGTATTGCCCTCCCTCCCCCCCGAACCTACTGGTCAATGGTCCTTGGAACCGACTCGACGAGGAGGACGCCAGGACTCTCGCTGTGGGACCGGAGTCCAATCGGCAGTCGGGCGGTGCGGGCGGCACCGGTGTTGAGGGAGAACAGATCATCCACTTCGACACTGTCGGGGTCATGGACGATGAAGAGATTCGGTACTACTACCTCATGGCCCTCACGCAGAACCCGGGCCCTCTCCGCGACGCGATCACCGCCCTGGAGATCGGTCCCGATGGATGGGTCCAACCGCCGCAGGCTCCGCTGTACGAGGACCTACCAGACCCCATCACCCAACCCCACGGCCGCTGACGTCCGCTGACACCTACCACTGCGTACCTCGCGGGATCGCCGACGCCTACGACCACCCCGTCATCGAAGGTGGGATTGAACTCGTAGACAAGCTCTTCTTTCGCCGGGACCTCCCGAGCTGTTCGCGACAGCCCCCTCGGAGGGGCCGAAGGAGGGTGTTTACAACGGCGGGACTACCGTCCGGGCGAGACGGTGGGTAGTCCGATGAGTTCTGCTGATTCGGCCAGCCTGGTGTCGTAGGTGAGGACTGCGTCGACGTCGAGCGATAGGGCGGCGACGAGATGGATCGCGTCGAGGGATCGAAGGCTCGCCCCGGGAAGGTGCCCGGCCTGACGGAACAGGGTTTGGTCAACGTCGTAGAGGTTGACCTCAGCCAACGCTTGTGTCACAGACGACTGCGGTGCGCCCAGCCGGCTGGCGGCGCGGCGCGCCTCGGTTTCGAGAAGGTGGCACGCCACCAACTCGGGCTGGTGACGGTCAAGGTGCTCATCGAGGACCGCAGACTCCTGTTCTTCGACGAACAGTTTGATGAGCGCCGATGAGTCGACGTACCAGCGCACTAGCGGTCACCTCGCAGGTCAGCAAGGACATCTGCTGAGGATAGGTCGGACCGGTGGCGTGGAATGGCACTCATGAGGTGGGACCGCGTCGCAGGCCGCGAAGGACGCCGAGCAGCATCTCCCGACCGGGGCTCCGCGTACGGGACAAGCCGCGCCACAGGGGCACCGTTCCGCGTTACAACAAAGCTCTCACCGGCATCAACGTCGCGGAGTACCTGATGGTTCTCGTTCCGCATCACTCGTGCACTGATAGTCTTCACGCACCCAAGTGTAGCGCACCGTAGCCCACCCGTAGCGCACGGGGCCGACGTGCGTTGCAGTGGTGGGCTCGCTGGCCACCCGACTGTGGAGGCATCGACGCTGGTCACGACGCCTACTAGTCGTTTAGCCGGACTTCTACCAGTCGTTTAGCCGGACTTCTACTCGTCTTTTAGCCGAACTTCTACTCGTCTTCCAGCCGACCATCTACTCGTCCATTCGCCGGACATCCACGCATCCAGCAGCAGCTTCCCCACTCGTCCAGCGGGAGCAGCGCTGCGGGGGCCATACCGGTTGGGTTACGGCAGCACGACGGTCGCTGTTAGGCCGCCGCCGGGGTTGGCGGATAGGGACAGGGTGCCGGCGTGGAACTCGGCTACCTCGCTGGCGATCGTCAGGCCCAGGCCGGTGCCTCGGGCGGAGCCGGTGCGGTCGCGGCTGCCCCTGCGGAAGGGCTGGAGGAGCGCGCTGACGTCGGCGGGGTCGATCAGCGCCCCCGAGTTCCCGATGGTCAGGTTCGTCGCGCCGCCGCCCGCCTCGCCCAGCTCGAGGTGGACCCAGCCCTCGTCAATGTTGTGCACAATCGCGTTGACCAGCAGGTTGTCCACCAGCCTCTCGAGCAGCGCAGCATCGCCGCGCACCATCCGCGTCTCGGGCACGCCGAGGCGCAGCTCAATCCCGCGCTCCATCGCCTCGCCTTTCCTCGCCTCCACCACCTGGCGCACGATGGCGGAAAGATCGACCTCCTCCATGCTCGCCTCAGCGTCCACTTGGCCACGAGAGGCGCGGGCCAGCGTGAGCATCGCATCGATGATGCGGGTGGCGCGGATGTTTTGCTCGAGAACCGGGGACTCGTCATCGTGCGCCGCGTCATCAATCGCTAGGGCGCCGGGGGTGTCGATGATCGTGGTCTCTAGGAGGGCGCGCTGGATGGCGAGGGGGGTGCGGAGCTCGTGGGACATCGTGGCGACTAGGCGGCGCTCGGAGTCGAAGGAGCGCTGGATGGGGGCGAGCACTCGGCCGGACAGGAGGAAGCCCAGGACGATCGACGCGGCCAGCAGGGCAGCGAAAACCAGGAGTGACCAGCGAAGATACTCGGCCGTGGTGATCGTGGCGGCGTTGGCGATGGACAGGGCGCGCCCGGTGCCGCCGGGGACGGGGCCAATGCCGGCCTCGTGGTGGATCCACACCCCGTTCTCGTCTGGGAACTGGGTGGGGCCAAAGCGCTGCATCAGAAAGTCGGAGGGCAGCGGGGTGGGGCCGAAGCGTGCGGTGGGGAAGTCGGAGGGCAGCGAGGTGGCGCCGAACCCTTCGGAGGGGAAGTCGGAGGGGAACGGGCCGAAAGGAACAGGAATCGGCTCGCCGTCGGGGCCGCGCATGAAGGCTTCGCCACGGCGACCCACGGCGGCGCGGATGAGCACCTCCGGCAGCGAGCGGCGGGCCAGGAGGTTGACGACCAGGAGCAACGCTCCTCCCGAGCCCGCGAACAGCGCCGCGTACAGGGCGGTGAGCCGGACCCGCGCACGGGCGAGACCGGGAGCCAGGCGCGCCTTGGGACTCATGGGGCTCCTGGGGGCGGTTCAGACGCGGTGGGTCGGGTCGCGTTGGAGGATGTGGGCGCTGGGGAACCCGGACCCGGCGCCACCCCAACCAGCCGGTACCCGACACCGCGCTCGGTCTCGATGAGGTCGGGCTCGCCGAGTTTGGCGCGGAGGCGCGCGATCGTGATCTTGACGGCTTGGGAGAAGGGGTCGGCGTTCTCGTCCCACACGCGGGTGAGCAGGCGTTCTGCGGAGAGCCACGCGCCATCGGCCCGGATGAGCTCGTCGAGGACTCCGAACTCCTTGGGCGTGAGCGCGATGGGGCGGCCGGCGCGCTCCACCTCCCGGCGGGTTCGGTCAAGCCGCAGGTCACGCACGATGGCGACCTGCGGCGTGGCGGGGACAGCGCGGCGGCCCAGCGCCTCGACCCGGGCCATGAGCTCGCGGAAGGCGAAGGGTTTGGGGAGGTAGTCGTCGGCGCCCAGGCCCAAGCCCTCAACGCGGTCGTCCACGCCGACAGCGGCGGTAAGCATGAGGATGCGCCCGGGGTAGCCCTCCTCGACGAGCTGGCGGCACACCAGGTCGCCGTGGAGAACGGGCAGGTCACGGTCGAGGAGGATGACGTCGTAGTCGACCAGCTCAGTGTGGTCGAGAGCATCGCCGCCGTCGAGCGCGACGTCCACGACATGGCCGGCGCGGCGCAGTCCGGTGGCGATGACCCCCGCCATCACCTCTTCATCCTCCACGACCAAGATCCTCATGGTGCTCTAACCTACGTTGTCCGCAGCGCCTCGGTCGGCGAGACACGGGCCGCGCGCGTGGCCGGGTAGGCGCCCGCGAGCGCGCCAATCAGCAGACTCGCACCCAATCCAAGGACGATGGCGGTCCACGGCACGGTCCTTCCCCATTCCTGGGATGTCGCGTAGGCAAGCGAGGCGCCCATGCCGATACCCACCCCGAGGATTCCACCCATCGCCGCCAGGACGATCGACTCGATGAGGAACTGGCCGCGGATCGCTCTCCGGGTTGCTCCCAGGGCGCGCCGCACGCCGATTTCCCGCCGGCGCTCCAGGACGGCGATCAGCATGACGTTGACGATTCCGATGCCTCCGACTCCCAGGCCCACAGCCCCCAGCCCAAAGGACAGGGCCTTGAGTGAGGCGTCCGTCGCCGCCTGAGCAGCCAAGGCCTCGGAGGGACGGGTCACGCGGACGTCGAGCGGCGATTCGGGGCTGGCAGTGCGAGGCAGGAGGTCACGGGTCTGCTCGACGTAGCCATCAAGAACCCGCGTGTAGATCGAGGTCGGCGGCACCTCGGCTTGGTCGACCGGGACATCGTCAACTGCGGCAACAATGGCCCGCGCTGCTGGGAGCCCGATCAGCGCATAGGAGTCGAGTTCTGGGGCGAGGATGACGGGCTCAAGGATTCCGATCACGGCAAACCACTGGCCGGCGAGGAAGATCGAAACCCCACCTCCTGTCGTCGTGTCGAGCACATGGTCCACACCCAAACGTTTGGCCGCCTTGGATCCCAGAACCACGACGGGTCCCGCCGGGGAGGTCGAATCGAGCCAGCGCCCCTGGGCTACCTCGGTGCGCAGCGTCTCCAACAGGGGCAGGTCAGCGGCGCGAATGGAGACACCCGAGGTCTGGGCGGAGGGGACCCGGTCGGTCTTGTACACCCGCCCTTCCACCACGTAGGTCGAGGCCGCGACCTCCACCGTTCCCAGGTGGTTGATCATGGCCGGCGCCTCCGCCGGCAGGGTGGCGGTCCCGCCGAGAGCTCCTTGACCGGGCGTGACGCTGAGCAGATTGGTGCCCAGGGAGTTGAGCTGGGACATGAGGTCGGCCTTCTGGGAGGTTGCCATCCCCATGACAGCGACCAGCGCTGCGATGCCGATGGCGATGCCGCAAGCCGAAAGCAGGGAGCGTAGGGGCCTGGACTTGGTGGCAAGCAGCCCGAGGGCCACCCGGTCGCCCACGCCGACGCGCGCCGGGCGGGGAGGTTTCTTCGTCGGGGTTTTCATCTCTCACCTCCTGATTCGATCTTCCCGTCCCACAGGGAGATGACTCGCGTGAACCGTCGGGCCACCGTCGGGTCGTGGGTGATGACCGCGATCGTTGACCCCGATTCGTGGAGGGATGCGAAGAGATCGAGAATGCCCTCGCCGGTCGCCGAGTCGAGGTTCCCGGTGGGCTCGTCCGCGAGCAGGATGTCCGGGTCGTGAACAAGAGCACGGGCGATGGCGACCCGCTGGCATTCGCCTCCGGACAGTTCGTTGGGCTTGTGGCTGGCTCGGTGGGACAGTCCCACCCGTCCGAGCGCCGACAATGCCCGACGACGCCGCTCGGATCGGCCGATCCCGGCGTAGAGGAGGCCGTCCGCCACGTTGTCGACGGCCGAGCGGTTGTCGAGGAGAAAGAACTGTTGGAAGACGAAGCCGATGGACCTCGCGCGGATTGCGGCGACGGCATCGTCCCTCAGCTTGGAGACCTCCCAGCCGGAGACAAAAACCTGCCCGGAGCTGGGGCGATCCAGCGTCCCCATGATGTTGAGCAGCGTCGATTTCCCCGAGCCTGACGGTCCGACAATGCCGACGGCCTCGCCGCGTTCGATCGTGAGTGTGACCCCGTCCAGGGCGCGGACCTGGGCGCCCTTGGCCGAGCCGTACACCTTGGTGACCTCCCGCAACTCCAATGCCGGGGCGAGGTCAGCGTTCGGCGAGGTGGGGGAGGGGGTGGGGGCCGCCATCGTGCGCACTGAGAGTGGGGTGAGGTCGGCGGGGGGTGTCACCACGGGCTCGGAGGTGGGGGGCGCCATCGTTCGGGTCATGGGGCGACCACCACGGTGTCGCCCACGGCCAAGTCGGAGGTGGTGACTTGGACCCAGGAGTCGGCGAACTGGCCGGTGGTGACGGGAACGTAGGTGAGCGAGCCGTCGGAGGCGACCTTCTGGACGCCATAGCCGCCGTCCACGAAGGCGACGAGGGCGGTGACGGGGACCACCTCGGCGCCCTGCGCGAGCACGTCGATGAAGGTGATGCGGGCGAGCGTGCCAGAGTCCTGACCTTTGGTTTCGGGGGCGTGGATCGACAGGGTGATGGAATCCGACTCGCCGGGGTTCGAGGCGACGTTGGTGACGGTCTCGGTGATGGTTCCCGTGCCCGCTGAGCCGTCGGGGAACTCGACCCTCACCTCGCGGTCCACGACGGCGAACCGCCGGTTGGAGGACTCAAGACTGCAGGTCAGACGCTGGTCTGTGCCCGTGTATGAGAAAATGGGCGAGCCGGGCTGGACGGAATCTCCCAAGCCGGCGAGCTGGGCGGCGACGCGGAACTTGCCGGGGTGGAAGAAGACCGACTGCTTGGCGAGGGTCGAGGAGCGGGTGAGGCCGCGATCCTCGTTGAAGTCTCGCACGGCGGTCGAGAGGGCGGCGTTCCAGGTCTTCGAGGTGCCGATGTCCTCCTCTGTCGCGTAGCCGAGCGCCGTCAAGGCCTTCTTGAGCTGGGCGATGTCGCGGCCGTCTGACATGTAGGCGATGAAGTCTCGCCACGCCGGGAGACTGCCCTTGAGGAGGGTGACAGGGGAGTCGTCCACGCGGTAGAGGGTGTCACCGGGCTTGACCACCGTTTCCGGGGTCGGGAGCTTGGTGAGCGTGCCCTGGGGACCTGAGACGACCTGGGTTTGGTCGCCGTAGTCGACGGGGCAGGAGGTCATGTAGCTGGTCGTGAGGTCGCGTTGTTCGACCTGGGCGGTGGTGAGGTTCTGGCTGGTCGTCGCCTCGGGGTCGGCGCTCGGGTTGGCGCGGTTGGGGTCCAGGGCCACCCAAGCCCAAGCCCCGCCTCCCGCGAGCGCAAGAATCGTGACGGTCGCACCGACGATGGCGGAGCGCTTGCGGGTTTTTGTCTTGCCGTTGTTGGGGGTCATGGGCGCGGGCCTACTTGTCGTTGGAATCGGGGACGGAGCCGACTTCCCTGCCGATGAAGAAGCCTTGGTCGCCGCCGTCGCCTCCACCCGAGGTTTGGCCGTCGGGGCCTCTCTGACCGCCGGGGGGAGGACCTGCCGGGAGGCCTCCACCGGGGACGTCGAGGCCGACGCTTTGGTGGCACTCCATCATGTCGGACTGCATGAGCTCCATGTCGACGTTCTCGCCGATGGCGCCGGGGCCGACTCCCAACCGGACGGCACCGCCTTCTTCGAAGACGGGATCAGGGAAGTCGTTGTAGCCCTTGTCGCGCATGCACTGGGAGACGGCCAGGAGCTTTTCCTTGAAGTCGTCGTCGAGCCTTCGGGGCACTTCTCCGTCTCGGTCCGGTGGGCGGGCGGCTTCCATGATGGGTCGACAGGCCTCGGAGGCTGCTTCGAGGGTTTCCCGGTCGATCCCGGGGCCGCCGATCCGGATGGGTTCCCCGGGGACCGGGTCATCCATGTCGATGCCATGCTCGCGCATGCACCGCGCCATCTCGATCATGGCGTCTTCCATGGAGAGGTTGTCATCTTCGGTGGGCGTGGCTTCTGCGCCTGCGTTGGTGTCTGCTCCCTCGCCTGAGCTGGGGAGGAGGTCATTGCCGCCGCTCGAGGAGGAGCAGGCGGAGAGGGCGAGGGCGAGGATGGCGGTGGCGGCTGCTACCGCTAGGAGGGGGGTGCGGCGGGGTGTGGTGGGGTGGGGTGTGGTGCGGTGTGGTGTGGTGGGGTGGGGTGTGGTGGGGTGGGGTGTGCCGTGGGCTGAGGTCCATGTTCGCATGGCCGTGGTTAGGTCCTTTCCTGGATGCTGGCAACCCGTGCGGTGTGACCCGGCGGGTTCGTTGCGGTCTTAAGTCCATCAGACCAGGTGTTTCACCCCGGTTACCCCAACCTTGGGGTTCCCTGGACACCGAAACCCTCGGGAAACCTTCCCCGCGGCCGCGGCGCGCTCCCCTGCGGCCGCGGCGCTCTCCGGCGCCGCGCCGCTCTCCGGCGCCGAGTGCGAGGAATTCGACAACTTGGATCGCTGTCACTGTCGCCCAATTGTCGGATTCCTCGCACTCGGTGAGGGGGTGGGGATTCTGCTGTCGGCGGAAGGGGGGCTGGCTACCTGGCGTCGGTGAGGCCGTGGAGGGGGAGGGTAGGTGGGTCGGAGAGGTGTGTTGTGCCTGCTCAGGGGTGTTAGTGCGGGCGGAGGCCTTTTGCGTCCGGGCCGATGCGTGGGGGAATGACGCAAGTTCGTCAGCAGTGGAAACGGTTGGTTGGCGGGAATGGGCGAGGCACCCTTGATGTTCTGGGGCGATACTCCGAGGCCGGTCAAGCCGTCGAGGGGTATGTGCCATGGGAACAACGAAGTCGAAGGGAACACCAAGTGAACACTCGCGGATCGATGAGACGAAGAGTGGCGTGGGCCGTTGGCCTCGCGCTGACAATTCCGCTGCTGGCGGCGGGAATCCTGGGACCTGCGGAGGCCGAAGAAGCCGGCGACTCCGCTGCAACGGTGGAGGAGGTCTGCCTCGACTGTGGTCCTGCGTGCGACGAAGAGTGCGGCGACTTAGCCGCGCCGGAGGACGAGGGCACGAGCGACACTATCGACGTGGTCGACGTTGTCGATGGGGACGGGAGCTCTGTCGGGCTGCCGGAGGCAACCGAGCCGGAGCAGGAGGCCGAGCTGCCCGACGTGTCAGAGGACGCCAAGGCCGACCGGGTCGGTGAACCTGCTGATCCGAGTGGCGACGAACCGCTCCCACCTGCCGGTCTCCTCGGAGACACGACGACGTCCAAGGCTCTCCTGAAGCAAGCCCGTGCGGGGTCCTCGGTGGCCGTCGCCGAGACTGGGGAGACGTACGACACCCTCGCTGAGGCGATTGCTGGTGCTGAGGCTGCGGGCAAGAGCGTGTACACGCTGAAGATCGTCGACAACGTCATCGAGACGGAGGATGTCATCATCACGTCGAACGTGACGATCGTCGGGGCTGAGGGCGCGCACACCATCACCTTCTCCTCGCCTCCCTACACGTCCCCCCTGTTTGCCGTCCGAAACGGTGGCAGCCTGACGCTGGGTGACGGAACGAACGCCGACCCCCTTACGATCCTGCACAACGTGAGCGTGACGGACGGGAGCGCTCTCGTGCGTGATGGCATCACCCTGTCGGGCGGTGGCTACTCTCTCGACCTGAACGGGGCCAATGCCACGGGGAAGATCACCGGTGGACGCCTCCTGGGAGGTTGGGGAGCCATCTCGGTTGAGGGAGGGGCACGCCTGAGCGAGATCAGCGGCGGCTACTTCACGGGAGTCAGGGAAGCCCTCTTCACGTACGGTGCGGGCACCGAGGTTGGGGAGATCTCCGGAGGAAGCTTCTACCAGACGGATCCCGATATTGCCCTCCACGGACAGACCCTCTTCGTCGATGGCAACTCCGTGATCCGGAAGATCTCCGGCGGGTACTTTGAGGCGACCAAGAACAGTGCTCTGGGGATGACTCGGGGAGGCTGGATCGACGTCATCAGCGGCGGTGACTTTGTCGCGAAGCGCGTCGGCGTTTTCAACAGTGATCCGGACAAGGACACGAGAAACGCGGCCGCCTGGGTTGAAGGAGAGAACACGACGACGGGCATCGGAACGATCTCTGGCGGGCACTTCCGCGGCGCCTACTTCGGACTCCTGCTCATTCAGAGAAACGCCCCCGTTCGACTGAACTCCATCACAGGAGGCCTGTTCGAAGGCAGCGTGGGCCTGCAGAACGACCGTGGCGCCTCGATCGGCGAGATCACAGGTGGCAAGATCCAGGGCACGGCCCAGGGGATGCTCAACGTGAGCCCGATCGACAAGATCGGCGGGACGGTGGAGATTATCGGAGGAAGCCAGTCCGGCATCTCGAACTACCCGACCGGCGTGATTGGCGAAATCAGTGGTGGCCAGATCACCTCGACCTCCAGCAGCGGAATCTCGAATCAGGGAACCATTGACCTGATCTCCGGTGGAACAATCATCGGCTTCATGTCGGCGATTAGCTGCTCCGCCATGTCCTCTAGCTACCCCGCGGTCATCGACACGATCACCAACGGCGTGTTCTGGGGGAAGATGTTCTCAGCGATCGAACTCGTCCGGCCCCTCAAGCTCGAGCCCGGCCTGGAGGCAGTCAAGGGCTTCGGTCGGTACTGGGGAGCAAATGGAAAGATCTTCAACGACGAGAACCTCGTGAACTATCCGGTCAATCCCCGGATGGGCCCCTACCGGATGAGCTCGGCGACCGAACCGGTCTCGGGAATCAGCGGCACCCAGTTCAAGTACCTGATGTATGACATTCCGGCGAACTACCACAACGTGATCGTCAAGGACTCCTACGCAGACGTCACCGGCGCCGGAGGATACTTCTCCGACGAGACGGTCACCATCGATGCGGGAGACCGGGACGGCTACACCTTCGCGGGCTGGACAACAAACGACGGCGTGACGTTTGACGACGCGACAAGCGCCACCACGACCTTCACCATGCCCAACAAGAACGTGACAGTCACGGCGAACTGGGACATCATCCGGACCCCGGCCACGGTGACCGTCATCGACAGCTATGCGGACATCACGGGCGCCGGAGTCTACGACGAGGACGCAACGGTCACCATCAATGCCGGCACCCGCGATGGCTACACCTTCGCGGGCTGGATCACCGAGGATGACGTGGAGTTTGTCGACGCGAGCAGCGCGACGACCACGTTCTCGATGCCAGCCCAGGATGTGACGGTGACGGCGACCTGGACTCCGATCCCCCCGTCCTACGCGGTGACGGTGATCAACAGCCATGCCGATGTCACCGGTGCTGGGACCTATCAGGAGGGCTCGACCGTCACCATTGACGCCGGCACCCTGAGCGGAAACGTGTTCACCGGCTGGACGTCGGAGGACGGTGTCGTGCTCGTCGATGCGACAAGCGCAACGACAACGTTCTTGATGCCGGCTCGCGATGTCACGGTCACTGCCACCTGGGAGGCCATTGTCCCGTCCTACGCGGTGACGGTGGTCAACAGCTATGCCGATGTCACCGGTGCGGGAAGGTACCAGGAGGGCTCGACGGTCACGATCAACGCAGGCAGCCGGAGTGACTTCACCTTCGCTGGCTGGACCACGTCCGATGGCGTGGTCTTCTCCGATGCGGCCGCTGCGATGACCACGTTCTCCATGCCGGCTCAGGATGTCACGGTCACGGCCACCTGGGCAGCGGTGGAGCCCACCTACACGGTGACGGTGGTCAACAGCTTTGCCGATGTCACAGGTGCAGGATCGTATGTGAGCGGAGTCGCGGTGACCATCCACGCGGGCAGCCGGAGTGGCTACACCTTCGCCGGATGGACAACCTCCGACGGCGTCGTCTTTGCTGGCGCGAGCAGCCCCACGACGTCCTTCACGATGCCGGCCAAGAACGTCACGGTGACGGCCACGTGGATCGCTCTCCCCCTTGATCCCATCTCTGGCACCAGCACTCCCAAGCCCACGGTGCCCGGAACCAAGACCCCCGGTCCCACCAAGCCCGGTACCAAGGCTCCCAGCCCCCGCCCCACCAGCGGCCTGGCATCCACCGGTAGCGAGCGCGGCCCCATGCTGCTCACCGCGAGCATGTTGCTGACCATCGCCGGCGTCCTGTGCCTCTCCTCGTGGCGCAGGCGCAAGCACACCGAGGCAACGCACACCGAAATCTAATTCACTGCCCCCTGCCACGGGCGGCGCCCTGAACCCTCAGGTCGCCGCCCGTTTTTCTGTCGGTGCCCCGGCGAGATGAAAGCCAGTTGCCTGGATCAGCGCTCCACCGGGGCGTCTGAGCCATTCTCGCACGATTGACGACCGCCTGGCCGCTGGCGGCTAGAACGACGTTGGGCGCGATCCGCTGACAGTATCGGCTCTGTCGGCGCGGGCATCCACCCCTCCGTCGCGATCGAGGGAGTGGTTTCGTTGAATCTGACGGGGTCAAATCCAACGAAACCACTCCGAGGTTCGCCTGGCAGCGCTGGGGATCTCGCAGAGCTGTCACAAATTGCAGAGCAAAAGTCACAAATTGCAGAGCAAAAGTCACAAATCCAGGTTTGTGTCGGGAGAGTCATTTCTGTCAACTCTGTGACCTGCACGAATGCTGGGCCGTGGTGGGGGCCGAACGGCGTGGACCTGGATTTGTGACTTCTGCCGAATTGTGTTCGGGCGGTGTTTACGCTGTCTGCTCAGATGGCGAGACGTGACATCGTTGAACCGTCCAGCATGTGACCACGACGCCTGCGGCAGTGCGTTCCTTTTGGGGGTAGATGACAGATGACGTGTACCGACTACCCCGGAGAGCCGCTGACACCGCTGGCTCTGGTGTCCAAGAAAGGCACTTGGGGTCAGGGGACAGGGAGCCTTGCCCACGACAACGTAACCCCCACCCAAAACGCGAAGAGAATGGAAGACGGCCCGCCTTCCTTGAGCTGAGGCTGCGAGTACCGTTGACCTGTGAGCCCCGGACGGGGCCGCCGAAAGGCGGTCGGCGCGCCGGGGCACTGTCACGCTTGCGGGGGTTGACTCCCCCAGTGGGGTGGCTAACGGGGATTGAACCCGCGACCCCCAGAACCACAATCTGGTGCTCTACCGACTGAGCTATAGCCACCATGGCCGCGCCGAGGCGGGCCGACAGGAGATTCTAGCGGGTCCGCGGAGGCTACACCAGGTCAAGCCGCGGGGACGTCTCGCGGACGCGCTCGGAGGCTAGGCGGGCGTCATCGCTTGTGGGGCCGGGGTCGGGGACAAAGAGGATGTCGCGGTAGTAGCGCAGCTCATCGATGGAATCGAAGATGTCACCTAGGGCTCGATGGCTGCCGGTCTTCTCGGGGGCCTGGAAGTAGACGCGGGGGAACCAGCGGCGCGCCAGCTCCTTGATCGACGAGACATCAATGGTCCGGTAGTGCAGGGATTCCCCGAAAGTCGGCATGTCGCGCTCAACAAACGCCCGGTCGGTCGAGACAGAGTTGCCGGCGAGTGGCGCCTTCTTCTCAGCTGGCACGTGCGCGCGGACGTAGGTGAGAACTTGTCGCTCGGCCTCGGCTAGGTCCACGCCGTTCGGAAGCTCGGCCAGCAGCCCCGACTCCTCGTGCATCGTGCGCACGTACGGGATCATCTGCTCCAACGCTTCCGCAGGAGGTCGGATCACCACCTGGAGGCCCTCGCCCAACACGTTGAGCTGCGAATCGGTCACGATGACAGCGATCTCGACCATGGCATCGCGCACCAGGTCGAGCCCGGTCATCTCGCAATCGACCCACACGATCGGGTCTGTTGTTCCGCCATCGTGCACAAGGCGAAGCCTACAGAAGATGGACGATGACGGACCAAGCCACGACCGGGACGACTCGCTCCGGGGGTGAGGAGGGGAGGGACGGGGAGCGGGGCGGGAGCGGGGCGGGAGCGGGGAGGGGAGCGTGGGGAGGGACGGGGACGGGCGGGCCCGGGAAGGGAAGCGGGGAGGGGCCCGAGCCGCAGTCGGACGATGACGGCGTCTACTCTTGGAGGGGTAAGCCTCCGTAGCTCAACGGATAGAGCACCAGACTTCTAATCTGACGGTTGTGGGTTCGAGTCCCGCCGGGGGCGCGGCGTGTACCACGAGGCGCCGCCTCAGCCGCCGGGGATTGTTCTACACCCCCGCACGGCGTGGGGGTTTGCCTTCGTGGCGTGGTGTCCACGAGAGTTATCACCATGGGGATCGAGCAAGGCAGCGACGGTCGGCTCGACCGTGCGCGCGCCCTGCGCGAGGATCTCACCCGCCACGCCGCGACGCTCGCCGGGCCCTGGACCACCGAGGTCTCCGACGCGGCCGCCAGCCTCAGTGACGCGCTGGAGATTGGAGTCTTTTCCCGCGAGGGTGAGACGGCTACGGCGCCGGTTCTCGTCATCGTCGGTCCGAGCGGGGTGGGGAAGTCTGTGCTGGTCAACACGCTGGCGGGCGAGGTGGTGAGCCCGGTGGGGGCGCTGAGGCCGACCACGCGGCGGCCCGTACTGCTCACGGCGACGACCGCGCCCAAGGCTGTTGCTCCGCTGCTCACGGGCACGGAGTTGCACCGCACCGAGGCCGCGCCCAAGGACCTGGTAATCGCTGACATGCCAGACCGGCGGCTCGTCGGAAAGCGGACAGCGCTGCGGACGGCGAAGATCGAGGAGAACGCGGATGCTGTGATATTGCTCACATCCGCGACCCGCTACGGCGATGAGGCCGTGTGGTACCAGGTCAAGGCGCTCGCCGCCCGCGCCGCTCCGTGGGGCGTTATCGTCACTCGCGCGGCTGCCGACGACCTTGAGATCGTCTCCGAGGACCTCGCGGATCGTCTTGCGCAAGCGGGGCACGATGACGTCCCGATCCTCGCGTTCCGAGAGTCGCCGGGGCCCATCGACCACTTGGGCGACATTGAGGAGGACGCTCTGCGGGAGTGGCTCAGCGAGCTGATTCCTGACGCCTCGAAGCTGACAACTAAGGCGGCGCTGCGGGGGGATGAGGCGGTCGCGGAGGCATTAGTCCTGCTCGGCGGGGCTTTGGCCCGGCAGGCGGCCACGGCCAAACATCTGACCGGAGCGGTGGAGGCGGCCTGGAGAGACATCAGCGAATCCGGAATCCTCGATGCTCCGCAGATTGACCCCGAGGTAACGCAGGAGGTCACCCGGCTCTGGGCGGCCGGCGACTACGAGGAACTCGCCATACCCGTTGAGCAGGGCATGAACCAGCTGCTAGCGCAGGCACGGCAACTGGCCCTGGACCGGGTGCGGGCCTCTTGGGGGGCGGCCGGCGCCTCGGGGGCCGAGGTCCGAGCCCTCGTGGGCGCGATCGTGGCGGCGGCTGAGGGGACGCCCACGCCAGACCCCCACTTCGCCTCGTGGCTGCGAGACCTGGGTGACGCCGCTGCGACCGTGGAGGGGGCGCCATCGTCCCTGGTGGAAGCGGTGAAGGCGGCAACGCTGGGCTGCGCCAAAGCACGAGGGCGAGTCAAAAAGGAGGCGGGGAGCGCGGCGGAGCGGCTCCTTGGCAGGGCGGAGGAGGCCCACAAGGCGGCGGTCCTCGCGGCCGCGCGCGAGGTCGTGGACGCGGCCCGCGCCGCCCTCGACCAGTTGACAGCGGCCGACGCGGTCGAGGCCTTCGAGGCCCACGCCGCCGCCTACGCCGGGAGCAAGGAGTAGGACGTTGGATGCGCCCCCCCTGATCAGCGACGCGAAAGAGCTGCGCCGCACGGCGAAAATGGTGCTGCGTCGCCTCGGTGATGAGGCGGTTCAGGGGGTCTCGACGACCTGCTCGCACCTAATCGAGCGGCTCGAGCTGGGCGTGGACCACACGATCGTGGCCCTGGTCGGCGGGACGGGATCCGGCAAGTCGTCCCTGTTCAACGCCCTGATCCAAATGGATTTCGCGAAGATCGGGCCGCTGCGGCCCACGACCGAACGGCCGACCGCCTGCGTGTGGGGTGGGGAGGCCGACACCCTGCTCGACTGGCTGGGGATCGCGCGCGAGGACCAGATTCGGCGCGACTCGATTCTCGAGGACCACATCGCCGGGCTGCGCGGGCTTATCCTCCTTGACCTGCCGGATTACGACTCTCAGGAGCCCGCCCACCGCATCGCCACCGAGCGGATCCTCCCGCAGGCGGACCTGCTCGTGTGGGTCACCGACCCGCAGAAGTACGCCGATCCGGCGCTGCACGCGCGCTACCTCGAGGAGTTCCGCGGGCGCGAAGCGTCGCTTCTCGTGGTTCTCAACCAGGTAGATCGTCTCGCGGACGATGACGTGTCCACCGTCCGCGCCCACCTCGCCCAGCTGCTTCAAGAGGCTGGAGTGGCTGAGCCGCAGGTCATGGTCACCTCGGCGTGGACTGGTCAGGGGATCGAGGAGACGCTGCAGCATCTGGTCGAGGCGACGCGTCGGCACACCGCGGCGGCGGCGCGAGTGGGGCGCGAACTGGGGCGCGCGGCTGAGGTGCTGGTGGAGGCCCTGGGGGATCCGGGGAGTGCTGGGTTGGGGAGTGCGGGGTCGGGGCGCGTGGGTGAGGTGGGTGCGACGGGTGCGGCGGGTGCGGCGGGTGCGGAGTTGGAGGCTGGTTCTGCCTCGGATAACTCCTGGCGGGGCCTGGTGCCGGCGTGGGTCAACCGGGCCGCCGTCGAGGCGGTGGCGAGGCTCATGGACTTCTCGGGCGGCAACGCTGCCTGTGGTGCGCTCGCGCGGCGCGAGGCGGTCTCCCCCGCGGGCGTGCCCTCCGCCGACCGCCTCCAGGCCCTGCTCATCGTCTGGCTCGACCACGCGCTCGAGGTCCTGCCCCGCCCCTGGGCGGCCGCTGTCGGCCACTGCCTGGGCAGCGCAAAGAACATCGGGACCCGCCTCGGCGAGGCAATGACCGGGATCGCGATCCCCCCACCTCCGACCGGCCTGCGCGCCTTCTTCGGCCGCCGCCGCGCCGCGCTCGAGCAGTCCGAGGCCTACCGCGCGCGCCTCACCGAGGTGTTTTCCGCCATCGTCCAGCGCACGATGACGGCCCCCACCTTGGCCGTCCTCGAAGACTGGTCCGCCGCGAGGGATTCCGCCCTCGGGATTGCAGGAAGGGCGAACGTAGCTCGCCGCGGTATTTAGCGGGCTGGTGGTTTTCTTCCTGGGGGTTTGCCGGCAACGGTCAGAGTTATCCACTGGCTATGGGGGGGTGTCGAGCGCGAGGGGAGGGCCGCGGGCGAAGATGGGCGGCGATGGGTCACCACGAGGGTGACCACAGGAAAGTAAAGGAGCAGTGATGGCTTCTAAGACTCAGATCACCGTGCGCGGGAACGTCGCGAGCGCCCCGCAGACACGGACGGTATCGGAGGGAGACGTCGAGTTCACGACGTTCCGGCTCGCGTCAACGAGCCGCGTGAGGGACAAGACCGGACGGTGGGTGGACGGGCGGACCGAATGGTTCGACGTCTCCGTGTTTGGCGAGCCGCTCGCCAAGAACGTCGTCAAGTCGCTGGAGAAGGGCAACCCTGTCATCGTGACGGGGCGCCTGCACACCCAGGATTGGGAGACCAAGGAAGGCAAGCCGATGATCAACCTGCGGATCGCCGCGGAGATGGTCTCGCATGACCTCCTGTGGGGACGGACCGAGTTCACCCGGGTCGTCAAGGAGGACCGCTCGCTCAGCGATGCGATGGGAACCACCCCGGCCAGCGAGTCTGGCGGGCAGGTGGCGGCCTCGGAGTTCGAGCATCCTCCGGTGGAGACCAGCGCCGAGGTGGGGGCAGGTGCTGACACCGGGCCGGGTGCCGAGCCATGGCCGAATGGCGGGGCCGGGCCGGGTGCTCACGCCGCGCCGGGCGCTCCCGCCCCGCCGGGCGCTCCTGCCGCGCCGGGCGCTCCCGCCGCGCCGCAAGCTGACGCCGCGCCGCAAACTGACGCCGCGAAGCCAGCCACCGCCGAGGGCGCGGGCAACAGCGAGCCGGAAGGTCCGCCATCGTCCATCTCCCCGGAACCTAAGGAGGTGACACTTCCGTTCTAAGCTGGTGGCTCCTCACTAGTCCAAGGAGCTGCCCAGTGCCCGAGTTCATCTACGTCATGCGCAAGGCGCGGAAAGCGCATGGGGAGAAGGTCATCCTCGATGATGTGACCCTCGCGTTCCTGCCGGGGGCGAAGATCGGGGTCGTGGGTCCCAACGGCGCGGGGAAGTCGTCGGTGCTGCGGATCATGGCGGGCCTGGACATCCCCTCAAACGGGGATGCTTCGCTGACCCCGGGCTACACCGTGGGAATCCTCGAACAGGAGCCCACCCTCGACGAGGAACTCACGGTCTTGGGGAACGTGGAGCAGGGCGTCGCGGAGATCAAGGGCAAGCTTGACCGCTTCAACGAGATCGCGGCGGCGATGGCCGAGCCGGATGCGGACTTCGACGCGCTCATGTCGGAGATGGGCGTGTTGCAGGAAGCGCTGGACCACGCTGGGGCTTGGGATCTGGATGCGCGGCTTGAGCAGGCGATGGATGCCCTGCGCTGCCCGCCTCCTGACCAGGCCGTTTCTGTCTTGTCGGGCGGCGAGCGGCGGCGCGTGGCGCTGTGTCGGCTGCTCCTGGAGGCGCCGGATCTGTTGCTGCTGGACGAGCCGACCAACCATCTCGACGCCGAGTCCGTCCAGTGGCTGGAGCAGCATCTGGCTGCCTACTCCGGTGCCATCCTCGCTGTCACCCACGACCGCTACTTCCTCGACAACGTCGCCCAGTGGATCCTCGAGCTCGACCGGGGGCGTGCCTACGCCTACGAAGGCAACTACTCGACCTACCTGGAGAAGAAGCGCGAAAGGCTCCAGGTCCAGGGCAATCGCGACGCCAAGCTCGCCAAGCGCCTAGCCGAGGAGCTCGAATGGGTGCGCCAGAACCCCAAGGGCCGCCAGGCCAAGTCGAAGGCTCGCCTCCAGCGCTACGACGAGATGGCCGACGAGGCCGAGCGGACGCGCAAGCTTGACTTCGAGGAGATCCAGATTCCTCCGGGCCCGCGCCTGGGTCGGCTTGTGCTCGAGGCCTCCCAGCTGCGCAAAGGCTTCGGCGAGCGCACGCTCATCGACGGGCTGTCCTTCACTTTGCCGCAGGGCGGGATTGTCGGGATCATCGGCCCCAACGGCGTGGGCAAGACCACCTTGTTCAAGACGATCATCGGCGAGGAGCCGCTCGATGGCGGGAAGCTGCGGATCGGCGAGACCGTCAAGATCGCCTACGTTGACCAGGGACGCTCCGGTATTGACCCAGTGAAGAACGTCTGGGAGGTGGTGAGCGATGGGCTGGACTTCCTCACCGTCGGCAAGATCGATGTGCCCTCGCGCGCCTACGTCTCCGCCTTCGGGTTTAAGGGTCCTGACCAGCAAAAACCCTCCGGCGTGTTGTCTGGCGGCGAGCGCAACCGCCTCAACCTCGCGCTCACCCTCAAGCAGGGCGGCAACCTCCTCCTTTTGGACGAGCCGACCAACGACCTCGACGTCGAGACCCTCGGCTCCCTGGAAAACGCCCTCCTCGAGTTCCCCGGCTGCGCTGTCGTGATCTCCCACGACCGGTGGTTCCTTGACCGCATCGCGACCCACATCCTCGCCTACGAGGGCACCGACGACGACCCCGCACGCTGGTTCTGGTTCGAGGGCAACTTCGCCTCCTACGAGCAAAACAAGATCCACCGCCTAGGCCAAGAGGCCGCCCGCCCTCACCGCGTGACGCACCGCCGCCTGCTTCGGGACTAAGCGCGGGG
>WQYN01000035.1 GCA_009781225.1 Micrococcales bacterium
CCTCCTCCGGGCTGGAAGTACAGCTACCAATGGTGGTGCGGCAGTGACGACCCCGAGACGGGGAGGTCATACACCACTACGGCGGACGACGGCAAGGCCAGGATGACCGTCTTGGTCAGAATCACCGCTACCGGCCCCAACGGCGAGAAGGGATCGGCCAATGTGGGATACCCGGACGTCTGGATCACCAAGCGCGGGTACGACCTGAGCAAGACCTCGGTCGCGGGAAAGGGTGTGGTGGGGGCTCAGCTTCGCGTGGTTGGCCCTCTCGCCCCTGGGCTTGGTGCTACCTACCAGTGGACTCGCAACAGTGAGCCCATCGCCGGGGCGACTGGACTGACCTACACCGTCTCCCCGGCGGACCGTGGGCACATCCTCTCGGTTTGGGTCAAGGCAGCCGCCCGAGACGGCTACCGAGCGCTCAATACCCATGTCGGCCGCGTCATCGTCGGCACCGTCAGGCCCATCATTCGCCTTTCCGTCCACAGGGGGCCGATACGCGCCTACCGAAGTGCAACCGTGTTCATCCACGTGTGGGTGCCCGGCGACCCTCTCCCCTACCAAACGGGCGTCGCCGGCAACGTCACCATCACCGCGGGAGGCAAAACCTACACGAGAACTCTCAGAGCCCGGCGCGACGGCGAGATCATCACCCACCTTCCCGAGCTACCCCCAGGAGAGCAGAAGATTAAGATCACGTTCACCCCGAAGAGCAAGGATCAGTGCGCAAAGGCCAGTGCCACGTTCACCGAGGAAGTCATCACGCAGTGACCACGGTTTGACGGGTCTGAGCCGTGGAGTCGGTGTCGCCTACGTCTCTTCCGGTGGCTACCGGTGGCCGTCCTCTGCCAAGTACTGGTCGAGCTTGGCTGAGACTGCCTCTCTCTTTTCTCGATCTTGCGAGAATTGTCCGATGAGCTTGTCGAACGCGACGACGAGCACCACGCTGTACCTGTTCGCGAGAAGAAAGCCTCCCAATTGCCCGCCGACAAGCGACGGGTAGAAGTCGACGATCTGTGAGAGGACCAGGACAAGAATATAGAACAGATACAGGACCGTCTTGAAGGAGACAAAGCTGTCTACCAACAATCGCAGCTGGCGATGATCCGCCTTTGTCTCCTCGAAGAGCCTTCTCGATTGAAGCAGCCTAATGCTGTATTCGTCGATCGCCAAAGCGAGAGCAATGAGTGCGAGGTTCCCGAAGTATGCCAGGAGAAGGGAGTACCTCGACAGCCCCAGATACGAGAAGTACACGGCCAGCCCAAAGATGACATTGGAGAAAAGGGCATACCCCGTGTGCCTGGCTATTCGCACGGTCCTGCTAGGCATGTCGTGTCCGAGGGTGAGGATGTGCTGCCCGCACAGGACATGGGAGATCCGACATCCGAGGCAGGACGGTCGGCACCCGCTGAGCGTACCACCGACGTGCGCCATGCGGGCTGCGGGGGGCGGGTGCTACGGTTGGGGCCGACAGGCCCTGTGTGACAGACGGGGCGACTTCGCGACGAAGGCACGATCTCATGACGGATGCACGGCAACTCTGACCCGCGCTGAACCCTGCCGTGGCTCAGCGCATCGTGGGAGCCCCTTGAAAGCTCCCCAGTCGCGAATTGGAGCTGCCATGAGTTCATCCGTCGTCTTCTCTCATCTCACCTTGTGTTGGCCCGACGGCGGAGCGGTGCTCGACGACGTCTGCGGGGCCTTCGGCCCGGGCCGCACGGGTCTCGTCGGGGCCAACGGCTGCGGGAAGTCGACGCTGCTGCGCCTGATCGCGGGGCAGCTACAACCCACCGAAGGCCATGTTTCCGTAGGTGAGGTCGCATACCTTCCGCAGACCATCGCCCAGCTACCGGAGGCGACCGTTGCCGATCTGCTCGGCGTTCGAGCTCAGTTGGACGCCTGGCGAGCCATCGAGGCCGGCTCGACTGACCCCGACCACTTTGAGGCTCTGGGGGACGGATGGGACATCGAGGCCCGGGTTGATCAGGCCCTGCGGACGGTCCGGGGGACGGGCGAGGATCTCACGGCAATCGATGCGGACCGCCTGGTCGGGACCTTGTCGGGTGGGGAAGTGATGACTTTGGCGGTTGCTGGCGTCCGATTGCGGGCGGCGCCCATCACACTGCTCGACGAGCCGACCAACAACCTCGACGAAGTGCTGCGTGATGCCGTACTCGACATGGTGAGGACGTGGCCGGGAACGCTGATCGTCGCGAGCCACGATGCGGGGTTGCTGGAACTCATGGACCGCACGGCTGAGATCTATGACCATCACGTCACGGTCGTTGATAGCCCGTACTCTTCGTGGCTGGAAAGCAGGGAGGCGGAGCAGGCGGCAATCGCCCAGGCCGTCAAGGCTGCCCGGCAGGAGGTGCGCGTCGCCCAGCGGCAACGTGTTGCGACGGTCGAGCGGACCACTCGCAGCCTCGCCCGCGGGCGACAAAAGGCTCTCGGTGAAGGGCTGGGGAAGAGCGCCCGGTACCGTCAACAAGGCAGCGCGGAACGCAGTGCGGGGCGAACGCGCGGGGTTGCTGCCGACCGGCTTGCCGCCGCCAAGACCGCGTTGACGGAGGTGGCGGAGAAGGTCCGGCCTGATGAGCACATAAGCATTGACCTCCCTGACCCCGGCGTGAGCGCTTCTCGGATGAGCATGACGGTGACGTGGGGCGAGGGAAGCTTCATCGTTCGAGGTCCGGAGAGGATCGCGCTGACGGGGCGGAGCGGTGCGGGGAAGACGACTCTGATCGAGGCAATGCTTGGTTTGCGGGCCGAGGGGAGTGGGGAGACTGCTCCCCCCACGGGACGTCTTGCGACGACTCGCGTGGGCTACCTCCCCCAGCGGTTTGACATCCTCGACGAGCAGGCCAGCGCCCTCGACAACGTTCTCGCCGCGGCGCCCACGGCCACGTCCGCTGCGGTGCGGTCTCGCTTGGCGCGTTTGCTTCTTCGCGGAGACGCGGTCTTCCGTCCTGTCGCCGACCTGTCGGGCGGCGAACGTTTCCGCGTCGCCCTCGCCCGCATCCTTTTCGCCGAACCTCCGCCTCAGCTGTTGATTCTCGACGAGCCGACCAACAACCTTGACAGGACGAGCGTTGACCAGTTGGTGGAAGCTCTCAGGGGCTACCGCGGCGCCATACTCGTCGTCAGTCACGACGCTGAGTTCCGGCGTCGCCTCGGCGTGACGGCGACGCTCGAGCTGGCGGGAGGATCGATCACTGTGTCGTTGGGGTAGCTCCCGGGTGAGCCCGGCCCTCGCGCGCTCAAACTCGCTCACGAACTGATTTCGCCCACAACAGAAATAACGAGAGCCACCAGGTTGGAACGCATAACCCGGGAGTAGCATGGCTCTATTGCGCTGTCTGGCCTGGTAGTGGGCGTGCACTACCCGGAGTCCCTCGGGCAGATGCGGTCATGGTTTCCGGCGGACGAGGACTGTCTGGACTATCTAGAGTGGCTGCGCTGGCCTGACGGATTCGCCTGCCCAGCGTGCGGGAACTCTGGAGCGTGCTGGCGGCTGAGCGACGGGCGCGTCGAGTGTGGCTGCGGGAAGCGGACATCGGTGACGGCGGGGACGCTGTTTGACCACCATCGCTCGCCGCTGACGGTCTGGTTCGAGCTGGTCTGGCAGTTCGTGACCCACAGGGGCGGGGTCTCCGCTTTGGAGGTGCAGCGACAGCTGGAGATTGGCTCGTATCGAACGGCCTGGGCTATGTGCCACCGCCTGCGCTCGGTCCTGATCGCGCCTGACCAGGAGCGCCTCGCTGGTCGGGTCGAGGTTGACGAGACATTCTTTGGTGGACCAGACAAAGAGCTGGCCGGCGGCTTGGCTCGCGGCGAGAAGACCTTGGTCGCAATCGCGGTCGAGGTGGAAGGTCCGGCTGTGGGTCGGGTTTGCATGCAGGTGGTCGATGACGGGTCCCCAGACACGCTCAGCCGGTTCGTCGCGGAGCACGTCGAGAAGGGTTCGGTGGTTGCTGTCGACGATCGGAGGGGCTGCACCTGTCTTGCTGAGATGGGCTACACCCATCAGGTTTGCCATCACGCCGCGATGCCTGGGGACGACGCGGACAACGATGATGGTCTGCTTCCCGGTCCCGAGAAGGTCGCGGCCTGGTCGAAGCGGTGGCTCATGAGCACTCACCACGGTGACCTGTCACCAGGCCACCTCCAGGCCTACCTCGACGAGTTCGCCTTCCGCTTCAACAACCGCCGTTGTGCCAGTCGAGGCCTGCTGTTTCTGCACGTCCTTGAGGCTGCGGTGACCCACGACCCTGTCCGCTACGGCGACGTGGTGTCGGGACTTCGGGCTGCCCCGACGCCCGTGAGTCGGTCCCTGGACGGCGTGCACCCCACGTTGGAGAGCCGACCGGGAAGCGAGCGGCCGTGGAGAAGGATTTCACCGGGATTCACTCCGGTTAGTTAAATAGGCCTAGTGTCGGATTCCCTACGGATTCTCCCATGCTGGCTTCACCATACGTGCTATTTAACTGCTCCTGACCAGTCACGACACGAAGAACCGCCGTGGTCCAGCGTTGTCAATTCGCCGACGAAGTCCGACACACAGTGTTAATATCCAGCCAAGCTGCGTGAAACGCGTCGATGGCGACAGACGTGTCGAAGAAGAACTGCCGCCTTCAAGTGGTTCTCGCGAGTCTGCAAACAAACAAAGGAGTCTTGATGCAACACAAAGTCAAAACGCGCGGCGTATTCGCTGCAATAGCGGTCGCGGCGTTGACGCTCGCCGGGGTGGTCGGAACCGCACCGGCCGCCAACGCCTACGAGCCGATTCCGGGGAAGGAGCCGTGGCTCACGATTCTCAGCCCTGATGGGACACCGAGGATCGATCCGAACACGGGCGCACCGCAGCTCATGCCGCAGACTGGCACGCAGCTGATGGTGCAACTGGGCGACTGGCCGGACATGGCCAACACGACCTTCACCTACCAGTGGTACACGGTCAACACCACGACCGACGTGGCCACTGCTATCACCGCGAACTACGCGAACGCCGGAGTGACCACCTACCGCGGGATAAACAGGAACGTCGTGGCGACGGCCGACTACATCGGCCAGAAGCTGCGGGTGACCATCACGGCGACCCACCCGACGCTCGGGAGCGGAACCTACACGTTGACGAGCGATAGGGCGGTTGTTGGTCTCAACCACAACATGACAACCCTCCCGACGGGGACCAACACAACGCCCTACACCACTGTGTTCGGTAATCCCAGTGATTCCACGAGCCCCAACTATCTGCCGCCGTCGAGGAACTGGGTGTTCTTCACGGCCTACGGCTATCCGGACAATACTCCGCCGAGCGCAGCCATTTCCGGTGGAAAGAGTGCTGCTCCCGATACCACGTTCCCGAATGCGCCGAGATGGAACCTTGGTATTCACCGGCAGGCCAACGGAGACGGCACCTACGAGAATCCGCTCACGTTCGCTACGGCCTACTTGACCAGTGCCGCAAATCCTGGCCTTTCTCTGTGGTACGGCCAGCAAATCTACGTGCCTCGCTTTGAGAGGTACTTCGTTCTCGAGGACAGCTGCGGCGCCTGCGGTCGCGACCTGACGGGTCGCACGAACATCGACACGCCGGAAGGCAGCTTGCTTGGTCCAGGCACGTATGGGGCGACAGGCCTTGTGCACTTCGACGTGTGGGTGGACGGGAGTGACGCTGACTTCGCCAAGGTGATTGCCTGTGAGGACGCGCTCACGTTCTATGACTCCCCCGGTGTTGTGCACATGGATGAAATCATCGTAAACCCGGGCCCGAACGAGAAGGTGTCTCCGTACAAGCCATATGTTGCCGAGACTGACCAGTGCATGCCGCTGACCGACGGTAGCGACACGCCGTGGAATGGGGCGGACATCGTCGGCCCCTATTCGAGTGGCGGAACCGTGCCGGACACCATGCTGGATCAGGATCCGCAGCCGTCGGGCATGTGCATCACCGATCCGGGGAACAGCACGGTGATCGGAACACGGGTCACCCTCGAACCCTGCGATGACACCCGCGCTGACCAGAACCTGTCGCACTCGGGCATGTACCTCCTGTTCAACAACCTCTGCCTCGACCAGTCCGACGGCATGGGCAACCGACCCGACAGTGCTGGTGAGATGATCAACGGCGTCTTGGCATTCCCGGTCACGTTGCAGCGATGCAACCTCAACCGAGGAGATCAGTGGGCGGTCCACGTCGACGGTACGATCACCGCCTTCAATGGGATTTCGGCTAGCCTCGCCGATCTGGGCCAAAGCCCCGATGGCAAAACCTACCTGTGGGCGACCAACGCGGGCCCCTATGCCCACTTCTACTGGGACAACCCGTTCACAAAGGGCTTCGACAACACGGCCCCGGTGACGGTCAGCTCGGCGACTGTCCTTGGAGAGGACGCCATTCGCATCAAGGGCAGCGGACTGACGACGATCGCCGCCAACGTCCTGCTGGTCCCGACCAATGGTCCCATCGGAGTGAGCGACCTGCTCGGGACGGTTCGCGCGAACGCGGCCGGGGAGTTTGACAGCGTTTTCGCCATCCCGGCGGACCTTGTCGCCGGGAGTTTCCAGGTAGAGATCCAGGGCCTTTCAGGCTCCAACACTCACAACACGTCTGACATACCAGTGGACTCGTCCACAGGTGAGACGACAGCAATCACAAATGTGCTGCAGGTGCGTCTGGGTACGTCGAGCCCCGGGGTTGGAGCCACCATGAACAACTTCCGGCCCTCGGACCGGACAGTGCCAATCACCGGCCTTTCGGACGTCTTCTATGCGAAGGCCGACAGGTCGACCCTGAAGACCGTGGTCGAAGGTCTCAGCGAGTTTGACCCGGCGGACTTTTCGCCGGCGTCGTGGGCGAAGTACTCGGCCGCATTGGCCGCCGCAAAGGCGACTTCGGAGAACACGATCGCTTCTCCGGCGGACCTCAACGCAGCTCTCCAAGGCCTCACTGACGCGCTCAACGGGCTCTGGAACTCCGCCGACAGAGTGCTCCGCGCCGGGCTCTCTAGCCTTATTGCGGCCACGTCGAAGCTCCATGAGAGCAGGTATGTGGAATCGGCATGGGCGGCCTTCGTCAAGGCGAAGACTGCTGCGCAGGCTGTGGCCGACAATCCGGCGGCAACTCGCGCCGAGATAGACACCGCAACGTCTGCGCTGCTCAAGGCGATCATGGAGCTCGTTGAGAAGCCCGAATCGCCGCCCAAGGTCACACCGGGCAAGAGCGTGCTTGTCAAGGCCGCCCAGTCCACGGTCACTCTTGTCAAGGACAAGAAGATGAAGCTTCCCGCTTTCGCCTACGACAAGAACGGCAAGGCCACGGCGGCGAAGTGGTCTGTGACCAAGGGAAAGAAGGTGATCTCGGTCTCCAAGGCTGGCGTCATCAAGGCCAAGAAGGTCGGGACGGCCACGGTTACCGTCAAGTCTTCCAACGGCAAGAAGACGACGATCACCGTCAAGGTCATCGCGAAGAAGCCAGCGAAGACCGCAAAGCCCACGGTCAAGGTCAAGGGCGTCGCCAAGAGCCTGAAGGTTGGTGACGTCGCCTACGCGGCGGTCTCCTTCACGCCGAAGGCGGCTCCCGGCGTCGTGGCGACCTTCTCGTCGACCGCCCCCAAGGTGGTCAGCGTCGACAAGGCCGGCAGGGTCCTCGCGAAGGCCGCCGGCACGGCGACCCTCGTCGTCAAGGTCGGCAAGGGCACCAAGAAGATCAAGATCACGGTGAGCTAGCACTCTCCCCGTGTAACCACCCGGCCGTGTGGCCCGCCGCGCTCGGCGGGCCACACGGCCCACTCCCGTGTTACATGGATGGTGCGGCGTCCACGCAGCGAAACCCCGCCCAGTGTTGGTCTACGCAACTCGACGCACTCGACGGAGCAGTCGGTCGTCATCGTCCCCTTCACCCGCCCCCTGACCCACGAACTCATCCCACCCCCACCAAGGCGGGACTGACGACGGAACACCACGGATTTGATACACTATGTGCATCAATTGATGACGGTCGGAGGTAGCCATGAGCACCACGTTGACGGTTCGGATTGACCCGGACTTGAAGGCAGCTTTCGCTGCGATCACTGCGTCGGTCGGCCTCGACGCGCCGTCGGTCGTTCGCATGCTGGCCGTCCAGACCGTCCGAGACCGGGCGATCCCACTCAGCCTGGCAGCGCCTGATCGCCAGGAGCAGGCCGACCTGGCCTGGCTAGACGAGGCGCGAGCAGACTGGGGTCGCAAGTAGGCGCCCGTTTTTGGGGGATTGTCCGGAAGGCGGTCGGCGACGAAGAATCCACCGCGTAGAGAAGGACGTTTGCATCCACGATCATGAGTGGGTCGCCCCATCGAGTAGCTCGAGTACCTCGGCGATGTTGCTCACGTCGATCTGCAGGTCAAGCTCGGTGGAGCGCTGGACGAACGGCGCCGACGATTCGTGCGTGCGCCTTTGGGAAAGGGGCTGGCAGGTGGGGCAGAAGTAGATGTGGCCGCCTAGGTAGGGCTTGCGGGTGATAGAGCCAGCGCACCGCGGGCAGGGCAGGTCGCGGGTCTTCGCGGAGAGCACGGTGCGGTATCCGCCCGGCTTGTCGTGAAGGTCGCGCTCGGTGTCGCGCCCTCCGGCTTCGGTCATCTCCGTCAAGGTGCGGACGATGGCGGAATGGAGGGTTTCCAGGTCATCGTCGCCCAGCGTGTCGATGCGGCGTTGGGGGTGGATGCCGGCGGCAAAGAGGATGTCGTGGAGGCAGCCGTTTCCCAGGCCGGGGATGCGCTGCTCGGTTGCGAGCAGTCCCTTCGCGCTGAGGGACGGCTTGGCTGCCTCGGCTAGGCCGCGGAGGTGGTCAAGGGTGAATGCGCTGGTCAGAGGGGAAATACTGCGGAGAGCGCCCTGGAAGTAGATGTTGTCTTCGCCCTCGCCCTCACCCAGGAGGGCGAGGCAGGCGTACATCTGGACGGTGCAGACCAGGGCGGTGCCGTCGTCGAACTCGATGAGGAGCTGGTGTTTGGGCGGGCGTGGCGTCCCGCGGTCAAGTCGGCGCAGGCGCGCACCGTCACTCAAGGCCAGCCGCCAGTCCTCGAAGGTGAAGACGACGTATCCGGCGTGGGGGCGGACGCTTTCGAGGCGTTGGCCGGCCAGCGCGCCCGCGTACCATTCCGGTGCGTCGCCGGTGTAGAAGGCAAAACCGTGAGGTGAGCGGCCTGCTTCGGCGCTGGTGATGGTCCGACCAGCCCAGGCTTCGTGAGCTTGACGTGCGACGGTCACGGCCTCAGGGATCTCTAGCATCGCCCTATCCTTCCACGTGGGAGCCCGGTAGACTGCGGGCCACCTGGTAGCCAACTGGAGAGGTGTCGCTTAGTGGACGTCTACGTCGTGATCGCGGTGACGATTTTCCTCGTCAGCTATGCCTTGATTGCGACCGAGAAGGTCCACCGGGTGGCCGCCGCTTTGGGCGGCGTGGCAGGCATGATCGTCCTGGGTCTCTTCCGTTCTGCGGGGCCGCTCGTCAGCGCGGATTCTGCGTTCTTCTCCCAGCACACGGGGATCGACTGGAGGGTGGTCTTCCTGCTCTTCGGCATGATGGTCGTGGTCAGCGTGCTGCGGCACACCGGCCTCTTCGAGTTCATCGCCTTGTGGGCAGCGAGGGTGTCAAAGGGGCATCCCCTGCGCCTGCTCATCATCCTCGCGCTGGTCACGGCTGGGTTCTCGCCGATTCTCGACAACGTGACCGTGGTCTTGCTGGTGACACCCATCACGTTGTCGGTGTGCCGCCGGCTCAAGATCGCTCCACTGCCCTTCCTCATCACGATCGTCTTCGCCGCAAACATCGCAGGGACCTCCACCCTCATCGGCGATCCACCCAACCTCATCATCGGAGCGCGAGCGGGTTTGACCTTCAACGACTTCCTCGTTCACGCGCTGCCGCTGGCGGTCATCTTGATGGTCGTTCTCCTGGTGGCTGTTGCCGTGGTGTTCCGCAAACCACTGAGCAAGACGGTCGACATTGATGAGGCGCTGGGCGACGTCAACCCCCGCGATGCGATCCACAGCACTCGCATGATGGTGACGTGTCTGATCGTCCTCACCGCCATCATCGTGCTCTTCAGCCTTCACTCGGTGACCCACCTTGATCCGTCCATCGTGGCGATGATGGGGGCTGGGGCGATGGTGGTGGTCTCGCGGACCCAGCCGAAGGAGTTCCTCCGGGAGGTCGAATGGGCCACCCTCTCCTTCTTCATGGCGCTGTTTGTCCTGGTGGGAGGCCTTGTCGAGGTGGGGGTTATCAGTCGACTCGGCGAGGCGGCGACCGGCCTCATGGGAAGCCACGAGTTGGGTGGGGCCACCGGGCTCCTCTTCGGCTCGGCGGTCCTAGGGGCGGTTGTGGACAACATCCCCTACACGACGGCGATGGTTCCCATCGTCGAGCAAATGGTGGCATCCACGTCGCAGGTGGGCGCGGATTCCCCTCTGTGGTGGGCGTTCGTCTTCGGCGCGGACCTCGGTGGCAACACGACGGCCGTGGCTGCGGGCGCCAATGTCGTGGTCCTCGGCATTGCCGCAGGCGCCGGAAAAGCGATCAGCTTCTGGAAGTTCACCAAGTACGGAATCCCCTTCACCTTCCTCACCCTCGTGGTCGCCTGGATCTACATGTACCTGCGCTACTTTGTCTGACCCCCAGCAGAGGTCAGTTTGGTACGTTGGACGCCGTCCCTACTTCGCGCTACTCCACGTCCATGCTGGTCACAGCGTTGCTTCGATCAAGGGGTCAACCGGAAATGTGCCGAAGTGACCTTTCGGGGGGAGACTAGTGGTGCCAGCCCAGGGTGTCGGCGGTTTCTCTCGCCATGGCGAGCGCTTCGCGGTGGCCCACAACAAGGAGGACGATGGCGGAATGTGCCGCTGAGATGATGCGCAAGCGTTCGCCGTGGGGTGCTTTGGCATTCTCCTCACGGTCACACTGGACACCGATGCAGGCGAGGCGATCACAGATGGCCTGGCGAAGACGAGCGTCGTTCTCACCAGCGGAACCAGTGAAGCTGATCGCCTGGGCACCACCGAGAACGGCATGGAAGGAGGCAATGTAGCTGACAATGCGGTGTACACACACGTCGATCGCCAGGCTCGCCCGAGCGTCCCCCCTGTCCTTGGCAGCCCAGATTTCCCTCAAGGAGGTCTGGCCGGAGAGTCCAAATAGCCCCGACTCCTCTTTGAGGATGCGATCGAACTCGGCCAGACTCATCCCCGTTTGGGTCGCCACGTACTGGTGAATCCCCGGATCGATGGTTCCCGAGCGGAACCGCGTCGGCTGACCCCCCAACGTTGTGAAGCCCGAGGACACATCCACCGGCTGTCCTGCCGAAATGGCGGAGATCGAGCATCCGTGGCCCAGGAAGCAGACAATGTGACGCAGATCGTCATTGCCGAGCAGGAGAGAGACACGCTGCGAGACATAGGAGTGGGTGGGTCCGTGGAATCCGTACTTGCGGATCCCCAGCTGTTCGGTCAGCGAGGTCGGAAGCGCGTAGGTCGAGGCGGCAGGAGGCAGTGAGTGGAAGAACGCCGTGTCGAACACCGCCACGTGGGGGATGTCCGGGAGGATCCGTCGCGCCACCCGCATTCCCACGGCGGCATCGGGGTTGTGTTCCGGAGCGAGAGGTGCCAGTTTCTCCACGGCTGCAATGACGTCATCGTCCACAAATGTGGCCGAGGAAAACACATCCGCACCATGGAGCACTCGGTGAGCGACGGCCGTGATCTCCGCGCCGGGACTATGGGTGCGAAGAATCTCCAGGGCGGCCTTGAGAGCAGCTTTGTCGTCAGGCAGCGGGCACCGGGTCTCGAAGGCGTGGCCGCCGACTTCGTGGAGTATCTCGCCCACCTCCTCACCGATGCCGGTCGCCTGACCGTGGGCGATGTCGGCACGGGTGTCGACGTCAACCAGCGCGTAGCGAAGCGACCCGAACGCGAATCGAACGGCCAAGATCGGGCGTGACATTGCGACTTCCTCGTGGAGGGTGGGCGACGTGTTCCAGCCAACCATAGATCGTGGTCGTCTCGGATGCCACCAGCGTCCGGCGGTGGTCACGGGCGCAGGCGCCTCAGGCGACCTTTTGGCCTGTCTTCACGACCGCTAGGACCTCGAAGTTGCGGTCGGTGAGCACGAGGTCCGCCCGCAGCCCGACCTCCAGGGCACCCACGCGCCGCTCCACGCCGAGCACCCGGGCGGGGGTTCGGCTCGCCGCGCACACCGCATCCGCGATGGGAATCCCCGCGTCGAACACCGAGCAGCGCACGAGGTCAATGGAGCGCGCCGTGCTGCTCGCTATCGCTGTGCCGCCGAGCATCCGGGCAACACGGTCCTTGACCTCGACATCCATGGGGCCCAGCCGGTAGATCCCGTCAGGCATGCCAGCGGCGGCCATTGCGTCGGAGACCAGCAGGACGTTGTCGGCTCCGGCAATCCCAAAGACATCGCTGACCACTTCCGGCGCCAGGTGCACGCTGTCCCCGACCAGTTCGACCGCGACCTCCTCCCGCTCGGCCGCCGCCAAAGCCGCCAGGGGTGGTCCGGGATCGCGGTGAGCAAAGGGTCGCATCGCGTTGAACAGGTGAGTCACGGTCGGCCGGGGGGACCGGGTCGCCCCTGCCGCCAGCGCTTCGCTGATCGCGACGTTGATGTCCTCCGCCGAGCAGTCCGTGTGCCCAAAGGACGGGACAGCGCCGGCGGACACGATCGCCGCGATCACGGACTGGGTGCCGGGGGAGGTGTTCGCGGCCATGTTTCCGGGAATCTCAGGCGCGATCGTCATCGTCGCCAAATGCCCCCGCGCGGCCTCGGCGAGCGCGTACACCAGCCCCGGATCCGGCTCCTGCATGAACGCCGGGTTCTGGATCCCGGCCCGTTTGGGGGAGAGGAACGGCCCTTCGGCATGGAGGGCGACAAGCTCGCCTGAGTCCGCGAGCTGCGCCAACAGCGCCATTTGCCGCAGCAAGCTCTCGCGGTCCTGGGTCACGGTCGAGGCGATGAGGCTCGTCGTCCCGCTCCTCAGGTGCTCGCGCACGGCCAATCGCGCCTCATCAACGCTCGCCGCATCCGGGAACGACGCCCCGCCGCCCCCGTGGCAGTGGATGTCCACGAGCCCGGGCAGCACGAGCGGCGCCGGGATCGCCGCGGCCACCGCCTCGCGGAAGCCATCGGGCACCTCGCGGACAGCACCCACCCACACGATCGTCTCCCCGAGGACCACCACGACCCCCGCTTCCACGACCGCTCCCGGCGTCACCACCGCCCCCGTCACAGCCCACGGCTTGCTTGAGTTCGCAGGGAAATGGTCAGGAATCATCACGCTTCCTAGATTCTCGGACGATGACGGAGCCTCCTTGGCGTCGACAAGCCGCGGTCGGCATGCGCGGAATTCTCCCACGAGAGCGGCCCCGACTCAACGAGTGCGAGTAATCCGACACTTCACGGTGGATGACAGCGCTCGCAAGTGTCGTTTTCCTCGCACTCGGTGCTCGTTACCGCATCAGCCAGGTTGCCTCGCCTTCGACCCAGGCTTTGTCGGGCTCGTAGTCGGGGCCGCGGGGCTCGACGACGACCGAGCCCAGGTCGCCGAGTTGCACGGTGATCGGCTCGCCGCTGTCGGCAGCCTCGGGAACCGCAACGACGGAGGTGGTGGGCGTGAAGTCTTCGGTGCAGAGCTCCTGGTCCACCGCCACCTCCAGGGTTATGGCGACCCCCGAAGCGTCTCCGCTCGCACTGATTGCCACAACCGGGCACGATGACGAACCCCAGGTAAACACGTACATAAGGCCTGGATAGCCGGTCCAGGCTGCCCCGGCTGCCGGGAAGGTGGGCTCGCCACCTTCGGTCGGGGTCTCGTAGGGCGACCGAAGCCCAGGCGCCCAGCTTCCGTCTTTCGGAATGATGTTGTCGGCGTCGAGTGAGTGGTGGGCATAGGACGGCATTGCCCAGGTCGCAGGTCCTACAGCCCCAGGCTTGGGACGGGGCTGCACGATGATGGTGGAAGGCTCGCTGGGCAACGTACCGTCCGGGGCGAAGAACACCGACAGCGGCTGGCTCTCATCGACACTGTCTGGCACGGCAACCCTTGTGGTGTACATGCGCAGATCAGCGAGGCAGGCCTCACCGGGCCCGAGCTGGGTACTCAGCACGATCCGCACCCCCGAGTCGTGTTCCGTTGCCTGGGCGGAGGCATAGGTCGGGCAGCTTGATGACCCCGCGGTGAACACCCACAGCACCCCCGGATCGGGACTCCAAGCAGCCCCGGCATCCACGATGGAGAACTGCGGCACCACCGAGTCGGGAATCTCCGGGGTGATCTCCCCGGCGACAAAACCCACGCCATCATCGACCGGAGGGAAAGGCGCTCCCATGCTCGCCGCCATCGTGTAAGAGATAGTGACCGCCTCGCCGCCGTCAACCGAGGCACGGGCCAGGGGAGTTGCCCTCCCATCGACGATCGGGATGACTCCCTGCGTCGTGTTGACCGGATAGTAGGGGCCACCACTTTCCCCCACCAGCAGCAGGATGTAGGGCGCACCCACGGCAAAGGTCTCACCGTAGGCAGCCTCTCCACAGACCTTGGGCAGGTGGATGGTGCTCTCGCCCATCACCTCCTCCAGGATGTCGCTGCCGTCCCCGCCACTGCCGCCATCGCTGTCGAAACCAACGACCCACGTTGGGTTGGGCTCTGCTTCCACCTCGATCGACGTGATGGTCCCGTGGACGATGGCGTCACTCGCGTTCTCCAGATCCCGGCTCGTCTCGTAGTACGCCTCATCAACCATGGAGCATGGCTCATCGGCGAAGTCCGAACCCCTAACCACCACATCCGCGCCCCCAGGGCCCTCTGACCTGGTCGCACACCCACCGGTCATCCCGACCACAGCGAGTGCGAGGGCAGCAGCGGCAGCCATGGGCCGCCATCGTGCGCAATGGTGTTGATGTGTCATGGCATCCTCCGAGAGTAGGTTTCGCGATCGATGCCGACCGCAGGGCAATTCTCAAGGGCAGCGTCCCTCTCGCAAGCTACTCCACCAAGAGCCCCGCAAGGTAACGCCCGGGCTGTGGGGAGTTGCCGGCGAATCCGCGCCTACGGGCCCAGGTGTGTGACGGAGATCACGTGGACGCCGTCGGGGCGGGCGTAGGTGGGACCGTCTGCGACGACAATCGCGAGGAATTGGGGTCGGGAGGACATTCGGCCTGCGAGAACGGTGTCGGGACCGCAGATACGGAAATTTTCCCGATTGCGTTCGGGAAAATTTCCCGAACTGACAGCCGTCCCTGGGGTGGCCTTCTCGGCGACAGAACCCTCGCGATCATCGACCGGAGGGGAGGGAGCCCCGGGGGCGGCGAGGCACGCCCCGCCGCCCCCGTCATCCATTCTCACCTCAGGAAAGGAGAACCTGAGTCTTTCCTCCCATCGGCATCGATCTGAACGGGTCTGGTGGTTCCGCTGAACGCCTCTGGCCCCGACGCCCACGTCTCGTGCGGGGTGAGGGCCAGTTCGTTGTGTGTCCCTGAGGGGCTCGCGGTAGGAGGAGACCACGTTCGAGATCTAGATGGCGGAGGCCTTCGCCGCGAGGTCCGCGGCGACGTCGAATCCCCCGTGCGACGAAGGAGAGCAATGGGCACGCACGGGTATTCCTCCAGGTTCCAGGCGGCAAAGGCCTCGCCATCTCGGCAACCCAGGAAGCGCCGATCGCGCCGCCAGCCCCCGGTCGCGCTGGCGAGGCGGGCAGAGGGGGAGGTCTCTCGACGACGGTAGGTCCGTCATCGTCCCTTCTGCGCGCCTTCGGCAGAGCGAGGTCTTCGGCAGCGGCGCTCACGGCGTTCACATCAAGCTAATGTCGCGCGCCGTCCAATTGTTACGCCTCCAGGAGGGTCGATTTGGCGCGGTTTTGCGCGGGCGGGCGACGAACGTCGTGGCCAGGCGCTCGGGGGAAGCGCAGGACAGTGCCGAGTCTTGTCCAGGCGAGGGGTCAGCGGTGGATGGAGGTGGCCATCCTGAAGTAGGTGTGGCGGATCCCTCGGACGGCAACGGAGCAGGTCGTGATGTTCTCGGGGACGGCGATTCCGGGAACGCCCGCGTCTCCGAGGTGGAAGATGTCTGCTCCGGCCATCTTGCTGGTCAAGGCGATGTGTCGAGTCGTGGCCTCGTCGGAGCCTTCTTGGCTCGTGCCGGTCGCGAGCATGGCGAGGGCTCCGCCGGCGTGGGCGGCATTGACCAGTTCCGACGCGCCTTCCAGGGTGACTCCTGGGATGGTGCCGGGGGAGGGGATGAGGATGACGTCGGCCCCTGCCTCGACGAAGGCATGGACTGTATCGGCGGACATGATGCGCGAGCCGATCTCGTCAGCGACGCCCGCGCTGTGCATCTTGCCGGCGATGATGAGGCCGTCGGGCCCGAGGACCTCGCGAGCCACCTGGATAGCCTTGACGATCTCTTGGTTCGACACGCCCGTCTTGGGGTTGCCGGTCAGGCACACGAAGTCGAACCCGAGATCCTTCGCTCGTTGGAGGGCCTGCGCTGACGCGATCCTTCCTGGGGGCAGTCCGGTCAGGCTCTCGGCGGGACGCGCCGTGGGATCCACCGGTTCGAGGTTGAGGCCGACGGGGCGTCCGATCATGGTCCGAAGAGTCCGCACCACGGTGTCGGGGTCGGCGACCTTCAGCCCAAGGACCCCGGGGTTGAAGACGTCGAAGAGGTTCAGCAAGATGATGTCGGCTCCGAACGCCGAGGCCAGTTCCGCGTTGGTGACGGAGGGGAAGAAGGGCGGGAAGCTGCCGATGACCTCAGCGAGGACCGTTCGTCCCTCCGCTGCTGCGATCGAGAGCTTCAGCTCCTGCCCTGTCATGGTCGCAAAGTCAGAAGCGGTGCAATCGAGGATGCGTTTCACGTGTCAACCTCCCAGTGGATGGGGCCAGTCCAGCGCGAGCGCCTCGGTGGCGACGTCCCTGGGGACTCCTCACGCGGACTGACCTGCGGGAAGACTCACGCTATCACGCACCTCGCCGGGGGCTGTGATACAACTCGACCCCGGGTCGGATTGGCCCGGGGTCGAGGTGCGTTAGTGAGTTCAGTGGGTTCCGTTGGTGTGCTTGCGCTTGCGCCACTGCAGCAGGGTCAGCACGCCACCCATGGTCATCATGAGGGCGAGTGTCAACAGCGCGATGACGCTGTCACTCCCGGTGCTGGCGAGGCCGCCTTGCGCAACTCGGGTCCACGTGGCGGTGACCGTCACGTCCTTGCCCGGCATGGTGAACGTGGTGGGCGAGCTCTTCGCGTTGGCCAAGGTGACCCCGTCCTTCGTGGTCCAGCCTGAGAACGTGTAGCCGGTCCGGCTTTCCGCGTCGATCTTGACGGTCGAATCCTTCTGATAGCTTCCCGTGCCAGGCTCGCGAGCGTGGCTTTCTTTGACCTTGACAGCATGGGTGGTCTTCGACAGAGTCTCGTTCGCAACGGTCCAGTTTGCGGTCACAGTCACGTTCTTGGCCGGCATGGCGAAGGTGGTGGTGGCACTGTCCGCAGAGGCAAAGACCACGCCGTCGCTGGTTGTCCAACCCTCGAAGGTGTAGCCACTCCGGCTTCCGGCGTTGACCGTGACCGTCGATGCACTCGCGTAGGTCCCCGCGCCGGTGGTCTCGGCGTGGCTCTCATTGACGGTGACTGTGTATTCGGTCGCCGGTTTCGGCGGATCAATGCTCACGGCCTTCCAGTTAGCGGTGACGGTGACGTCGCTCGCCGGCATGGTGAAGGTCGTGGTGGGAGTGCTGGCGGAGGCGAAAGCCACATCGTTGCTGGTGGTCCAGCCCTCGAAGGTGTAGCCGCTCCGAGTCCCTGCGTTGATCGTGACCAGGGATTCGCTGGCGTAGGCCCCTGCTCCGGTGATCGCGGCGTGGCTGTCCTTCACGGTGACTGTGTATTCGGTCGCCGGCTCCTCGGTGCTGATGGCCTCCCAAAGGGCGGTCACCGTCACGTCGTTGTCCGGCATGGTGAAGGACGGCTCGGTCTGGGCGGGGTCGTCCAAGACGATGTTGTCGGCTGTTGTCCATCCCGCGAACGTGTAGCCATCGCGGCTTCCCGATTCGACGATGACGGTCTCGTCAAGGAAGTATCCCCCGGCGCCGCTCTCTTCCGCGAAGGAGTCCACCACGGTGACGCGGTGGAAGAGCGGGGGGAAGTCGAACATCAGGTACCGGAAGCTGGTCTCATCGATCCCCACGACATCAGCAGTCTCGGTACTCATTTTGTAGGCGGCGGCGGCCTTCAGGTTCGACGGGTATTGGACGTTGGTTTCGCTGCCGAACACCGCTCCGTTCTTTCCCCAGTAGCGGCCAGCGCCCTCAAGGGCTCGCAGGCCCGGCTCGAGCTTGAGAGGCCTCACCAGGTAGATCGCCGCAAAGCCCATGCCCCAGAACACGCCGTCCTTGATGGTGCCGAGCGTCCCGGCCCCGGTGCAGTTGATCGCGGCCTGGAAGCCGATGATCTGTCCACCGGAGATCAGGTCGATGGTGCCCTGGTTGGAAATGGCGCTCGACGCCGTGGAGGTGATCAAGCCGCTGCTGATCTCGCCAATGCGGCCCGTGGGGTAGTTGGAGATGCCGCCCCCGGTGCCTCCGCGGAACTCGGCGGTTCCGCCGATTCTGTCGATTTTTCCGACGTTGAGCATCCCCTGGTTGGTACCGGACATCGTCCCTCCGGTAATCGTGCCGATCGAGGAGCCACGGTCATTCTGCAGGCCAACCACGCCGTTTAGCGATCCTCCCGTGATCGAGTCCACGCGGGCTTCGGTCTTGCGCACGAGAAGCAGCACGCCGAAGTAGGCGCCGCTGAAGTGCCCGCCTGAGATCGTTCCGATCCCGGTCCTCGCGGTGTCTCCCTCGATCCAGACAGTGCCGTTCCTCGTGTCCTTGGTCGGGTCAGCGTTGTAAACACCCACTCGGTGCGAGAAGAAGGTCCCTCCCGAGATCCGGTCGATCCAGGCGGCCCGGGTGATTCCGAGAGCACTGAGTTTGGTCGCCTCGAAGTCTCCGCCAGAAATCTCGCCGATCACGGCGCTGTTGTCGATAAAGAGTGCGTGTCCGTTGAGCGTGGTCGTGGCATCCGGCTGGAAGAACTTTCCGCCGGAAATCGTTCCAATCTCGCTGCCAGCACCCGAAATCTGAATCGCGTTGAGCGAGCCCGTGAAATAGCCGCCGCTGATCTCGGAAAGGCTTGCCCCATCCAAGACGAGGGCTCCCGTGTCGCCGCCAGCAAAGCTTCCGCCTGTGATTTTTCCGGTCGCATTGGGGCCGCTCAGAGTGATAGCGTCGCTGCCAGCCCTCACAGCAACGCCGTCACGAACCAGGATGCTTCCGTTGCGGACACTCACATTGTTGCGGATCGTCAGTAGGTTCTCCGTGCTCCCACTACCGAGAGTCAGATGTCCGCCGCCCTGAACTGAGAGGTCCAACCCGGAGATCGCCGGGATGTTGAACGTGATTGTGTGAGAGCCCTGCGCGCCGACGATCGTCACGTTAGACTTGACGACCACCTCGGTCGTCTCCACGACGTCACCAGTGACTTTGAGGGTGAAGGAGGTCTTGCCGTCGCTCTCGGCGCCGGCGATCGCCTCGGTCAGGGTGGCGTACTTTTCCCCAGTCTCTGCGACGGTGACCGAGTGCTCTTCGGAGTCTTCTTTCTGGGTGGTCTTGGTCGGCTTGTCAGCGGTTTCGACTCCCGGAGACGTTCCCTCGATGTCCTCTGGCACGCTCACCGCAGAGTCGTCCTGGTCCTGCTCTTCTTCAGTCGGGAGAGCGGCGTCGTCGGCTGTCCTCTCGACTTCCTCGGAGGTCGCCTCCGCGACCGGCTCGGAGTCTGCTCCTTCGGACGATGACGAATCGTCACCTGCCGTGTCAAGCGCGGGTTCGCAGTCGGGGCAAGTCTCATCGATCAAGACGATGGCGTCACCGAACTCCTCGGCGCTCGCCGTCATGACGCCCGTCGCCGCTGGAATCGCGAGTGCCAGAGAAATACCGAGGCACCACGCCACCTTCTTTTTCATCGATTCGGAGATGGTCACTGTTTGTGTTCCTTTCAGCTTCTGCTTCCCATTGATTTGGTCCCAAGCCATGTCCTCTTCCGCTGGGCAGCGAAGGTTGAATCCAGGACGGCGATGGTGTGTGTGCTACGCGAGACTCCCCGCGTGACAGCGACGAGCACACGGCCGCGACCCGAAGGATCGTCCCGCCGCAAGCGCAGTCCGCTCACGTGCTCTCCTGATCACTGTCACTGGCGAAACACACACCTAGGTGCCCTCATTCCGGCCGGCATGACCTTCGCCACCCGGTGAATCGCCAGGACACCGTGCTCCAATAGGAGCCAGCGCCGGCCACGCCGCCTTTGAACCCCCCCATCACCTCAGCATTCGCACCCCGCCAGCTCCCGACAAGACCTCTAGCCAAGGACAGCCTCCCCCACCCCGAAGCCCCCCCATTTCGCCAC
>WQYN01000036.1 GCA_009781225.1 Micrococcales bacterium
CAGCGCTTCCCGTCAAACTTGGGAGTGCTCTGCCAGGTTAAGAGGCCCTCATAACCTGGTACAGCACTCCCAAGTTTGCTCGCGGCCGTAGAATCGGCCCGTGGTGCATCTCGATGCGGGCCTGCCGCCGGAGGTATACCCGCTTGCCTGGCTGGTCGGGACCTGGCGCGGCGAGGGGACGGTCGCCTACCAAGGGATTGAGCCCGCGCGCATCCTCAGCGAGGTCGCCATCACGAACGATGCCGGCCCCTACCTCACCTACCGCGCGACCACCTGGCACCTGGGCCCGCTGTCGGATTCACCCACGGCGCACGATGACGGCCCTCACCCGGCACAGCCCGACCCCCTCCCAGCCGCGTCCCGCCCCAGCCCGCCCCCCGACCCGCCCTGGCACACCGAGTCCGGGTACTGGCGCATCCCCCCAGGTCAAGCGGACGAGACAGGTGCTCCTCGCACCGCGCCCCCCTTCGAGGTCGAGGTCCTGATCGCTGATCCTTCCGGCTACGTCACCGTCTACCTCGGGGAAGCCGACGGCCCCCGCATTACCCTGGCCTCCGACCTCGTCGCACGAACGGCCAACGGCGCCGAGGTGGCCGCCGCGCGCCGCCTCTACGGCCTGGTCGAGGGCGATCTCCTCTGGGCCTGGGACGTCGCCGCCTTCGGCCACCCCCTCGCCTCCTACCTCGCCGCCCGACTCACCCGCCAGCTGACACAATGAGACCCTGATCCGACACCGCCCCACAAGGAGCTTCCACATGCTTCGGCTGACCAACAGTTTCGTCATCTTTCTCTTTTCGGCGCTGAGCTTGGCCGCGCTGGTCATCGAGGTGTGGGCGTTCGGCGACTGCCTGACCCGCCGCGCGAGCGCCTTCTACGCCGAGGGCAAGCTGAAGAAGACAACATGGCTGCTCCTGACCGGAATTGCAGCCCTTGTCGGAGTCTCCGGAGTGCCCCTGATCCGCGGCGGGATCGGCTTCGGGGGCCTGCTGTCCATCGCTGCGGTGGTGGTCGCCATCGTCTATCTCGTGGATGTGCGCCCGGCCGTCCGCGGCGCCCGCCCCCAGCGCCGACCCCGACGAGGATCGTGGTAGCCCGTGGCCCTCCATCCCCTAAGACTCTCGCAATGAAGGCTGTTCTCCAGCGCGCGAACGGCGCCTCGGTCTCCGTGAACGGCCAGGTGGTCGGCAGCTTTGAAGGAGAAGGTCTCGTCGCGCTCGTCGGTGTGACGCACGATGACGGCGAGCCCCAAGCGGTCAAACTCGCCCGCAGGATCGCCGAACTTAGGCTGCTCCGCGACGAACGATCCCTCATCGACGCCGATGCCCCGGTCCTGGTGATCTCCCAGTTCACACTCTACGGCGAGGCGCGCAAAGGCCGACGCCCCACCTGGCACGCCGCTGCCCCCGCTCAAGTAGCAGAACCCCTAGTCGACCGCCTCATCGAACTCCTACGAGAACGCGGCCTTCGCGTAGAGACCGGCATCTTCGGAGCCGACATGGCCGTCACCTTCACCAACGACGGCCCCGTCACCCTCATAATCGACGCCTAACGCGAAACTAGATTGGGGGGCGGGGGTGGTTGGCACTAGGCTCGTGGGGGTCTGGTGACGTGGGGAGTCACCGGGGTCATATGCATCCGCTACGGAAGGCTGCCACAGGAATGTTTGAACGGTTTACCGACCGGGCTCGTCGCGTCATCGTCCTGGCTCAGGAGGAGGCGCGGCAACTCAACCACAACTACCTCGGGACCGAGCACATCCTGCTGGGGCTCATCCACGAGGGTGAGGGCGTCGCGGCCAAGGCGTTGGAGTCGGCGAACCTCACGCTGGAGGGGCTGAGGTCCGGGGTGCAAGATGCGATTGGGGAGGGGCAGCAGGCACCGTCGGGCAGCCACATCCCGTTCACCCCGAGGGCAAAGAAGGTGCTGGAGCTGACGCTGCGCGAGGCGCTTCAGCTGGGGCACAACTACATCGGAACCGAGCACATTCTGCTCGGGCTCATCCGCGAGGGGGAGGGTGTCGCCGCCCAGGTGCTCGTCAAGCTCGGGGTGGATCTCAACCGGCTGCGGCAGCAGGTTGTCGAACTGCTGGCGGGGTATCAGGGCAAGGATCAGGTGTCGGTTGGGGGTGGCTCCGAGCAGGCTCCCTCCGGGTCTACGGTGCTTGACCAGTATGGACGCAACCTCACGCAGGCTGCGCGGGAAGGGAAACTGGATCCCGTCATCGGCCGCGAGACGGAGATTGAGCGGGTCATGCAGGTTCTGTCCCGGCGCACCAAAAACAATCCCGTGCTCATTGGCGAGCCGGGTGTGGGAAAGACGGCGATTGTCGAGGGGCTGGCGCAGGACATTGTCCACGGGGATGTGCCGGAAACGCTCAAGGACAAGCATTTGTACACGCTGGATCTCGGGGCGCTGGTCGCGGGGTCGCGGTATCGCGGTGACTTCGAGGAGCGGCTGAAGAAGGTGCTCAAGGAGATCCGCACGCGCGGCGACATCATCTTGTTCATTGATGAGATTCACACGCTCGTCGGCGCGGGGGCGGCGGAGGGCGCGATTGACGCAGCCTCGATCCTCAAGCCCATGCTGGCGCGCGGCGAGCTGCAGACGGTCGGTGCGACCACGGTGGACGAATACCGCAAGTACGTGGAGAAGGACCCGGCGCTGGAGCGCAGGTTTCAGCCGATCCAGGTCCAGGAACCGAGCCTGGCGCACACGATCGACATCCTCAAGGGACTGCGGGACCGCTACGAGGCGCACCACCGGGTATCCATCACCGACGCGGCGCTGGTGGCGGCGGCGAACCTCGCAGACCGCTACGTCAACGACCGGTTCCTCCCTGACAAGGCGATTGATCTGATTGATGAGGCGGGCGCGCGGCTGAGGATTCGGCGCATGACCGCTCCTCCCGAGCTGCGCGAACTGGGCGAGCAGATCGCCGCGGCAAGGCGCGAGAAGGAAACAGCGATCGACGAGCAGGACTTCGAGAAGGCCGCCGCCCTGAGGGACGACGAGCGCCGCCTCACCGAGCAGCGAACCGAGCGAGAAAAGCAGTGGCGTTCCGGCGACCTCGACACGGTCGCCCAGGTGGACGAGGAACTCATCGCGGAAGTCCTCGCCATGTCCACCGGCATCCCCGTCGTCAAGCTCACCGAAGAAGAGTCCTCGCGGCTGCTGCGCATGGAGGACGAGCTGCATAAGCGCGTCGTGGGCCAAGACGAGGCGATCAAGGCACTCTCCCAGGCAATCCGCCGCACCCGCGCCGGGCTAAAGGACCCCAAGCGACCGGGCGGCTCCTTCATCTTCGCCGGCCCCACGGGTGTCGGAAAGACCGAGCTGGCCAAGGCGCTCGCGGAGTTCTTGTTCGGCGAGGAGGACGCCCTCATCCAGCTCGACATGTCGGAGTTTTCCGAGCGGCACACCGTCTCGCGCCTCTTCGGCTCCCCTCCCGGCTACGTCGGCTACGACGAGGGCGGGCAGCTCACCGAGAAGGTCCGCCGCCGCCCCTTCTCCGTGGTCCTGTTCGACGAGGTAGAAAAGGCCCACGCCGACATCTTTAACTCCCTGTTGCAGATCCTCGAAGACGGACGGCTCACCGACGCCCAGGGCAGGGTTGTCGACTTCAAGAACACCGTCATCATCATGACGACCAACCTTGGCACCCGCGACATCGCCAAGGGAGTCTTGACCGGATTCCAGGCCGGCGGCGAGCTCGCCACCGACTACGAGCGGATGAAGAACAAGGTCACCGACGAACTCAAGCAGCACTTCCGCCCCGAGTTCCTCAACCGCGTCGACGACACGATCGTCTTCCCGCAGCTCACCCGGTCGCAGATCCTCGAGATTGTCGACCTCATGATCGCCAAGCTCGCCGAACGCCTCCACGACAAGGGCATGACGATCTCGCTGACCGACGCCGCACGCACGCTCCTGGCCGAGCGCGGATACGACCCGGTCCTCGGGGCGCGCCCACTGCGCCGCGCCATCCAGCGCGACATCGAGGATCAACTCTCCGAGAAGATCCTCTTTGGCGAGATCAAGACCGGTGAGGACGTGATGGTTGACGCCCAAGGCGAGGGCCCGCTCGGCGAGTTCACCTTCACCTCGACCATGTCGGAAGAGCCTCCGCCTCCCGCCGACGCCGAGGAAGCCCTCGAGGACATCTCGCAGCTCGCCTAAGGCGAGTATTGTTCACTGCAGACGTCAGAGCCACCAGGGGGACCCTCACGTGAATCGCAGCCAGCTTGCCCAGATGATTGATCACGCGCAGCTTCGGCCCCAGACCACTGCGGCGGACATCGAGCGCCTCGTCGCACAGGCCGATGAGCTGGGAGTTTGGGGCGTCATGGTCTCCCCATGCTTCCTTCCGCTGCCGCCCAGCGAGGCAGTCCCGATGACGGTGGTGGGCTTCCCCTCCGGCGCCCACGAGACGGCCATCAAGGTCGCGGAGGCCGCCCGCGCCGTCGCCGCCGGAGCCCGAGAGATCGACATGGTGATGAGCCTGGGCCGCGCCACCGCCTCCGAGTGGAGCCTCGTCGCCGCCGACATCGCCGCCGTCCGCGCTGTTGTCCCCGCTCCGTACCAGCTCAAGGTCATCATCGAATCCGCCGTGCTCACCGACACCCAAATCGTCGCCGCCTGCTGGGCCGCCGAGGATGCCGGCGCCGACTGGGTCAAGACCTCCACCGGTTTCCACCCCGCTGGCGGCGCAACCCCGCAGGCAGTGGCGCTCATGGCTCGCACCGTCGGCGGCCGCCTGCGCATCAAGGCCTCCGGAGGCATCCGCGACTACGCGTCGGCCATGACTCTCGTGGACGCCGGGGCGGAAAGGTTGGGGACGTCATCGTCCGCAGCGATTTTGGCTGAAGCGCCGTAGGTGGCGACGCCGATTCTCCTCAGGCGCGGCCGGCCGGGCGACATTCCGGCGATCCGCGCGCTCGTCGCACCCCACGTCGCGACCGGTCGGATTGTGCGCAAGGCGCCCGTCCAGTACTACGAGGGCGTCCAAGGCTTCGAAGTAGCCCTGGTCAAGGAAGAAATCGTGGGCTGCGGCGCGCTTCACATCATGTGGGAGGACCTCGGCGAAGTCCGCACGCTCGCGGTCGCTGACGCCTGGAAAGGCCGCGGAGTGGGCCACGAGATCCTCCGCGCCCTCGTGGTCCGAGCCCGTGACCTGGGGTTACGCCGCCTCTTCTGCCTCACCTTCGAGGTGGACTTCTTCGCCGAGCACGGGTTCGCCCCCATCGAAGGCATTCCCGTCACCCCCGAGGTCTACGCCGAACTTCTTCGCTCGCACGATGACGGAATCGCCGAGTTCCTCGACCTCGCCCGCGTCAAGCCCAATACGCTAGGCAACACCCGCATGCTTCTCACCCTCTAACCCCAGGAGCGCACGATGACGGTTCCGCCGCCTCACCCGGCGCGCCTCCCCTTCTCGCGCCAGGAGCGCACGATGACGTCCCCTCCCACATTCCTCCCGTTCACAAGGAGCGCACGATGACGTCCCCTCCTCCCCACCTGGCGATCTCCGGTGACCTGGGCTCGGGCAAGTCCTCGGTCGCGGCGGGGTTGGCCGAGGCGTTGGGATTCGAGGTGGTCTCGACAGGAGCGATCCAGCGAGGGATCGCCGCTGAGATGGGGCTCTCGGTGCTGGAGGCGAGCCTGTTGGCTGAGGTGGACCCCATGATCGACGACCGCATCGACGGGACCACCGTCCGCTTGGCTCGCGAGGCCGTCGAGCCGATCATCTTCGATTCCCGCATGGCCTGGCACTTTGCGCCGGGAGCATTCCGTGTCCGACTGACTGTCGATCCAGCAGTGGCGGCGCACCGGATCATGGGCCGGGGCCCCGGGGCCACCGAGCAATACGCCTCCCTCGCCGAGGCCGCCGAGCAAATCCGCGAACGAGCCGAAAGCGAGGCGCGCCGCTACCAAACCAAGTACGGCGTGGACCACACCGACCCAGCGAACTTCGACCTGGTCATCGACACCACCGCGGTGCCGCTCGAGGCCTGCATCACCCAAATCCTCACCGCCTACTCTGCCGCCCCCCTCCCCCGCGCCGAGTATGGCGAAAGCTGACCTGTGAGACCGCTGTCGGCCTCTCTAGAGGTCAGGTTTCGCCATAACTGGTGCTGGGGGTCTGCGTCCCCGGGTGGTGGGAGGATTGTCGGCGATGAGTTCCGATGATGCCCCGCCGGCTTCCGCTGAGGCGATCCTTGATGCGCTGGACCCCGAGCAGCGTCAGGTTGCCTCGGCCCTGCTGGGCCCCGTCTGCGTCCTGGCAGGCGCCGGAACAGGCAAAACGCGCGCCATCACCCATCGAATCGCCTACGGTGTCCGCACCAACACCTACGATCCCTCCAGCGTCCTAGCCATCACCTTCACGACCCGGGCTGCCGGCGAGATGCGCTCGCGCCTGCGGACCCTCGGCGCCCACGGCGTCCAAGCGCGCACCTTCCACTCAGCAGCGTTGCGGCAGCTCACCCACTTCCTCCCCAAGCTCGCGGGCACCGCCGTCCCCCGCCTCATCGAGCACAAAGCCCCCGCAATCGCCCAGGCCGCCAAGCGCGTCGGCCTCGAAGTTGACCGCGCCGCCGTCCGCGACTACGCCGCCGAGATCGAGTGGGCCAAAGTCCAAATGTGGACCCCCGAGGATTACCAGGCTCAGGCGACTTCCGCCGGACGCGGCGAGGTCTGCGGCTCCGATCCGACCGCCATCGCCCGCCTCATGCGAGCCTACGAGCTGGTGCTTTCCGAGTCGCAGTCGATGGATTTCGAGGACGTGCTCCTCGCGGCATGCGGCCTTCTCGGCGAATACCCGCAAGCCGCCGAGGAGGTGCGCCGCCGCTACCGCTTCTTCACGGTGGACGAATACCAGGACGTCTCGCCCGTCCAGCAACACCTGCTTGACCTGTGGCTGGGCGAGCGCGAGGAGCTCTGCGTCGTCGGTGACCCCTCGCAGACCATCTACTCCTTCACGGGCGCCACCTCCCGCCACCTCCTGGAGTTCGCGACCGCCCACCCCACGGCGCCCGTCATCCGGCTTGTCCGCGATTACCGCTCAACTCCCCAGGTCGTCGGGCTAGCCAACGCTGTTCTGCGAGCGCGCCCCACGCGTGGTGAGGAGCCGCCCGCCCCCGCCCTCGACCTCGTCGCCCAGCGTCACCCCGGCCCCGAGGTCACCTATCAAACCCATGCGGACGATGGCGCGGAAGCAGCTGGGATCGCACGGCTGGCTTCCGCTTTGGTTGCTTCGGGAGTCGACCCCTCGGGGATCGCCGTCCTGTATCGGACCAACTCGCAATCTGAACCCTTTGAGTACGCACTGGCCGAAGCAGGACTGCCCTACCAGGTGAGGGGAGGCGCAAGGTTCTTCTCCCGCCCAGAGGTACGGCAGGTCATCGCCCTCCTCAAGACTGAGGCGCGGACAGTCGGGGATAGTGACATGCTGGATCGGGCGCATTCGGTGCTCGAGGTGGCGGGGTGGTCCACGGTACCGCCAGCCGGACGCGGGGCCGTGCGAGAAAAGTGGGAGTCGCTCGACGCGCTGGAGCGCCTGATCCGAGGGGCTATCTCCCAGGGCGCCGAGTCATTGGCCCAGATCGTGGCCGTGATTTCCGATCGACAAGCCCATGAGCACGCACCCGAAGGAGCGGGCATCACCCTCGCTTCGCTCCACGCGGCCAAGGGGTTGGAGTGGGATGCGGTTTTCCTCGCGGGCTTGGCTGACGGATTGCTTCCGATCTCCCTTGCCGTAACCCCGATGGAAATCGCCGAAGAGCGGCGACTGCTCTACGTCGGAATCACTCGCGCCCGGGAGCACCTGAACCTTTCCTTCGCCGCTGCTCGGACAGCCGGTGGATCCGCTGGTCGCAAGCCGTCCCGGTTCCTCGCGCCGTTCTGGGGGGCCGCCACCGGAGCGGGCGGCCGGGCCCCGGTCGCGGCCGTTCCCAAAGCCGAGGAACTCTCCACCGAACAGACCCAGCTCGTCGAAGCCCTGCGAGCCTGGAGAAAGGAGGAAGCCTCAAGGCTCGGCCGGCCCGCCTTCACCATCGTCACCGACGTCACCCTCCGAGCGATCGCATCCCGCCGTCCCACCACCCTCCGCGAACTAGCAGCAATCCCCGGAATCGGCCCCGTCAAAATGAACCGCTACGGGCCCGCTCTCCTTATGGAGGTTGCCCAGCATGCCAAACGACCGGGCCACCACGAAGGGCCGAAAAGCGCAGACTGATGCGCCGCCATCGTGCGAGGTTGGAAGAGTCGCCTGACAAGGCCGTCCACAACAACGACTTTGCGCTCCACGCAGAATACAAGCCCCGGGCGTTGATGTTCCTGGAAGAATAGACGCGAGGAGGTCTTGAGATGAGACGCAAGGGTCTGGTCGCGGTCGCTGCGGCGGTGGGGCTTGTGGGGTGTTCGGGTTCGCCGATGCCGCAGGGCGCTACGGATGCGCCGGGTGGGGGCGCGGTGTTCACGGTGGCCTACAACGGGGACGCGGCGAACCACCTGACGATCGAGCCGGTCCTCGCGTCAATCTCCGAGACGCTGGGGATTGAGACTGACTCTGTCGTCTACCCGGACTTCAAGTCGCTGCGCGATGCCGTGGTGAGCGGCGAGGTCGGCGCGGCTTTCCGGTCCGGATGGCAGGCGGACTACCCGTCGTTGGAGAACTTCCTCGAGCCGCTGTACTACACGAACGCGGCGGCGAATGACGGGGGGTATTCCTCGGCGGAGTTTGATTCGCTCATGGACCAGGCGGTGGCGGTGACGTCGGAGGGGGAGGCGTTTTCCCTGCTCCACCAGGCAGAAGAGGTACTGCTGCGGGATCTTCCGGCTATCCCGTTGATGACGCCGACCGCGTCGGGGGTGTGGGGGCCTCAGGTCACTGATGTGGCAGTCGGCTGGCAATCGATCCCGATCTATGCGGAGGTTGCCAAGACCTCGGGGGATGGAGTGGTCGCGGCTTTCTTGGGGGAGCCGCAGAATCCGCTCATTCCCTCCGAGGCCGGTGAGAGCTTCGGAGGCGCGATCATTGACCTGTTGTTCGCCCAGCTCTTTTCCATTGACGCCGAGAATCGGGTCTTTGGGGAAGCTGCTGAGGGGATCGCGTCGGAGGACAACACCACGTGGACCATTGAAATCCGGCCAGACCAGGTGTTCTCAGACGGCAGTCCCGTGACGGCCGACTCGTTCATCAACGCGTGGGACGACGCTGCGCTGGCGTCCAACGGTCGCTCACAGGCTTCCTTCTTTGAGCGGATCAAGGGTTTCTCCTACGACAAGGACTCCCACATCGCCGGCGAGGGCTTGAAGAAGGTTGACAACCTGACGTTCATCGTCGAGTTGGTGGGCCCAGTCGCTGACTTTCCCATCCGGCTCTGCGATGTGGCCTTCTCCCCGCTTCCAGCCTCGGCCTTCGACGCTGATGGGCGCGTGACCAGCGAGTTTGGTGAACACCCCATCGGCAACGGACCCTACGTCCTGGAGAAGTGGACTCACGACGAGGAGGCCTTGCTGCTTACCAACCCCACCTACTCAGGACCTCAGAAGGTCGCCAACCAGGGCGTTCGATTCGTCTTCTACCGGGACCTCGAGGCCGCCTATGCCGACGTCAAGTCCGGTGCGCTCGACATCCTTCCCGCGATTCCCGACAGCGCCTGGGAGACCTTCACTCTCGACTTCCCCGACTCCTACTTCTTCCAAGCTGCCGCGGTTATCCAGACGATCACGATCCCCCAGGACCTCGCTCACTTCTCAGGCGAGGAGGGCAGACTGCGTCGAGCAGCCCTGTCGATGGCGATTGACCGCGAGGCGATATTTGGGGAGTCTGCCTTCCCTGCCACGGACTTCACCTCCCACATCATCCCCGGATGGAGCGATGAGATTCCAGGCCGCGAGGTCCTCACCTACAACCCCGAGCGCGCTCGGGAGCTGTGGGAGCAGGCCAACTCAATCAGCCCCTGGCCATCGAAGGCTCACGGGGCGTAGCTCTCTCCGTGTTCGACGCGCGAGCGGCGCATCCCCTGCAGGTTTGACGCTGTCGACGCGCTGGTAGACCAATGTGCCGAGCGAAGCGTCTGCAAACTGCCTAGCGGATCTTCTGCAAACTGCCTACCGGATCGTCTTCAAACTGCCTAACGGATCGTCTGCAAACTGCCTAACGGATCGTCTGCAAACTGCCTAACGGATCGTCTTCAAACTGCCTAACGGATCTTCTGCAAACTGCCTAACAGACGGTAGGCGGCGCGATTCGGCTCGGCTCAGACAGGCTCCGACCTGGCGTTTTGTCGACCCTTCCTTGGAGGTCGGCGCGATGTGGACCACTCCCGACGGCGTTCACGTCATCCCGCTGGCCGCGCTACGCCCCTGAGGCCGGGGTTTCGCGCGACGTGGGAGCCGCTATTTGACCTTGAGGGTCTGGGTCTTTGTTGCTGTCATGAGGGGGCCAGTGCGGGTCACGGTCTTGGTTCCGCCGTCGGACTTGGTCAGGGTCCTTGAGGAGGTCAGGGGGCCGGAGAGTACCTGCCATCCCGGCGGGCCGGAGACCGAGGTGACGGTGAACCGGAAACCCCCGCCTGTTGCGACATTGGTTCGCGCGCCGGTCTCTGTCATCTCGCCGATGTCCACCTTGTCGAAAAGGTCACCCGCGCAGGAGACCCCGTGGAACTCTCGAGGCCGATTCCCGATCCGGCCAAAGGCGTCGGCGTAGTCGGTGATGCTGGTAAACGAGCACCGGGCCTGCACGGCTGTGCCCGCCGGGGTGGATGTGCCCGTCGCGACCTGCTCCTTTTTGGATGGACGGAAGGTCACGGTCGTGGTCACCTTGTAGTTGCCAGCGGCGAGCTTGGCTGAGGCCTTGTTCTTCGCAATAGTCTTGCTCCCCTGCTTCACCGTCAGCTTCTCAGAGACGATGACGGCGGACCCGCTGGCCTTGCCCCTCGCCCGGATCGTTGCCTTCTTGCCCTTCGCGGCCTTCTGCGTCTTGATCTTGGGGATGGTGACCTTGGCGGTCGGCCACTTCTCACGGGCGAGGTCGGCGTCGGTGGGCTTCTTTCCGACCACCGTGTAGGGGTGGCAGTCGAAGACTCTGGAGGGCGAGGGAACCTGGAAGCACCACCACGCCTCCCCCTTCTTGCCCGCCTCGAGGGTCGAGGTCCACGTGAAGGTGGCCTTGCCGCCCTTGGTGTCCATCTCCTGCTCGACGATCTTGGCATCGGTCTCGTCGGCAACCCAGAACCGCATGTTTCCGTCGATCGGCTTCTTCGTCGCGGGGTCAACGACGACGTGCTCGAAGACGGAGGGGAGGTCCAGGGGCAGTGTGACCGTCCCATGCGGCTTGACGACCTGGCCATTGACCTTCAGGGTGGTCGTTGCCCCTTCGCTCCCCTCAGCGTGGGCAGCAACACTTGAGGCAGCAAGGACGCTGCCGACCAGGGCGATCACGGAGAAGCAGGAAAACAACGCACGGGCGCGAGACATGACGAAAGCTCCTTAGCTTGCGGGACGTTTCCGCCTCCTCCCAAGGAGGAGGCATTGCCGCCCACTCTACCTGCCCGCTTGATCTCGCACTGTCCTCTTCACCCCCGGCGCAACCCAAGAGTCGAACCCAAGATCACTCCACCGGACCGACCAGTTCAAAGGGGCCTTGGCAGCCGCAGATCTCATGCTCCTCCACTGGCGTGAACTCGGTGCGGAGGTCCGGCAGGCGCAGGGTGAGACGAGCCGAGGAGCAGGTGGGCTCCCATCCGGTCAGGGCGGCAACCACTTGGGCTGCGCCCAAAGCACCAAGGGCGCCGGCCAGGCAGGGGTCCTCTCCACGCTGCTCCAGCGGCGAGTCAGCAGATAGCTGAGTCCCCAGAGCCGGCCAGTCCGGATCGAAGTCGGTGTATGCCAGAGATTGGCACCGAAGGCAGGCCGTGGCGCCGGGAACAACCCACGGTCCGCAGGTCCCGGAAACCTCGCCCACCACCAGAGACAGATGGGCAATTTCCTCCCGGAACAGCGGGGCCGCTTGGGTCAGATCAGGAGTGGAGAGGTTCACGAGCACCGCCGCGTCGATCTCCGTCAGGGGAGAGGTGCGGATTTGGGTTCCCGTGTGCCGGTTGCGCAGACGATCCCCGAGAGCCGTCTGTCTCTTCCGGCCAATGTCCTCGGCGCCGTAGTCAGCGCCAAGGTCGCGGCGACTTACCGGAACCGAGTCGCTAAGCCACAGCGTCCCCACCCCCGCATCGGCGAGAGTCGCGGCCAGCCGTGCACCCGTCCGACCCAGCCCCGACACCAAGACCGCCGCCTTAGCGAGCCGGACCTGTTCCTCCCACCCATCGCCCTCAATCAGCAGCGCCCGAGTTTCGGCCCCCGGCGCCAACCGTTCCCGCAGTCCCGGAGGGATAGAAAACCGCGAAGTCGGCCGTCCCGGTTCGCAAAGAAGGCCGGCACGCCGCAGCTCGCCGATGATTCGCGTGGCCCGCTTCGGATCGGCGCCCTCGCGCTTGAGCATGCCGCGAATCTGGGTGATCGTCGAGTGCGACGCCAGCGCCTCGCCGATGCGATGCTCGCCGGGATGCTCCAGGTCAAGGACCACTCGCAGGGCAGAGTCGATCCCGACCTGCGCCTGGAGTTCCGAGCGCCACATCCACTTCAGCCCCGCCTTCAGGTGCACGCCGACACTCCTTCCCGAAACCGCATCCCACCACTGTGCCTCGAAACGGCCGCCGATTTCCACCCCAGGACGGCACCTGTGGATAACTTCGGCCAGAAGCGCAACCGCCTACTCGTCGCCCGCCTCCGAAGAAAGCAGTTCCGCGATCGCCGCATCGACATCGGCCTCAGCCTTGGCACGCTCGGCTCGCCCCGACAAGAACAGCTCTGGAATTGCCAGCTCCTCGGCATCCGGCAGCAGGTCAGGATGGCTCCAGAGTCGCTCACGCCCCGCTGCCCCCTCTTCGGCAGCGACGAGCGCAAACAGCTTGCGCGCCTCACGAGCCCGCCGAGGCCGCAGCTCCAACCCCACCAAGGTTGCAAACGCTCTTTCGGCCGGTCCGCCCGCTGCACGGCGGCGCCGAATCATCTCGCCCAAAGCCCCCGCCGACGGCAGACGCCCCGCGACAGCCCGCCCCGCGACATCGTCCACCCAGCCTTCCACCAGCGCTAACGCCGTCTCCAGGCGGGCCAGAGCCGCAACCTGACTCGGGGAGCGTGCCGGCGTGAACACACCCGAACTCAGCGCCTGCCGCAGCTCCTGCGGATCCGCCGGGTCGAGCTCGCGCACCGCCTCCTCGATCGCCTCGACGTTAATCTCGATCCCCCGCGCGTAGGCCTCGACCGCGCCGATGAGGTGGGCGGGCAGCCAGCGCGCGTGGGTGAAAAGCCGCGCTCCCGCCGCCTCACGCGTCGCAAGAAAAAGCCGCATCTCGCCATCGTGCACATCAAGACCCGAGGAGAAGCGCACGATGGCGGACGGCAACAGCGCTGCTGACGTCGGCTCACACAACGCGAGCCCAATGTCGGTGAGGCCAAAGACTTCGCGGGAGAGGCCGCCGATGGCCTGCCCAATCTGCATGCCGAAGACGACGCCACCCAGGTTCTTCATCATGTCGGCGAGCGACTGGTTGACCGAATCCTCCAGGTCACGGCCGTGCTCAGTGATCGCCTCGCCCAGAACCTGGGAGATGGAGGCGGCAATGGGGTCAACGAGGCGACGCCACACCGGGATGGTCGCCTCGACCCATTCGGCGGAGCTCAGGGCGTCGCGGCGGCCCCCGGCGGCGGGGAAATCGGTGACCTCATCGAGCCAGAGGTCGGCGACGCTCAAGGCCTCGCGGGCCTCGGAGGCCTGCGCTGAGGTGATCGACGCGTCGCCTCCGGTCGCGGCGGCCTGACGGGCGAGGTCATGGGCCATTTCCCAGTTGACGGGCCCCTCGGTGGGGGACTGGAACGCCCTGCCCAGCCGCGCAAAGGCGAGGGCGCGCGCCTCGGAGTCGGCATCAAGCCCGGCGAGGAGCTTCGAGGGGTCGGCGCCTCCCTCACGCATCGCCGCGAGGACCTCCTCGGCGTGACCGGGGAACATGGCCTCGATCATCTGGAGGAACTCAGGCGGGAAGGGCTGGTCGACACCACTCGCATCCACCCCCCCATCCTTGCGCATCTTGCCCGCATCGCCGATGTTGGCGCCCGACGGCGTTCAGTTGGGGAAAGATGGGATGGTGCACGCTCCACCTCCCGGGCAGTCGGGTCCACCTCCGCCTCCTGGGCGACCGGCGCCCGCTTTGCTTCCCGGGCAACCGGCCCCGCCGCCCGAGCAGGCCCCCCCGCCCGCGCGCACGCCGAAAGGTCTCATCCTTGGTCGGGCCGCCCTGGTGACGTGCCTCCTGAGCACCGCCGTTCTCCTCTTCCTGCCCGCCCCCTACATCCTCGAAATGCCGGGCCCTACCGTCGATACTCTCGGCTCCCTCGACGAGATTGACCTCGTTCAAGTCCCGGACCCGCCCTCCCACGAAATCACCGGTGAGCTGCGGCTTTCCACCGTGACCACGGCCGGGTCCAACCGCGACCTGCCGCTCATGAGGGCGATTGTCGGCTACCTCAATCCGCGGGCAGCGCTCGTTCCCTACGAGGCCGCCTACCCCATCACCTCCTCGCGTGAGGAGCGTGAGCAGGACTCTTCCCTCCAGATGACCTCCTCCCAAGATGCGGCGATCGCTGCGGCGGTGGTCCACCTCGACGTCGCGACCGGCGTCAAGATTGAAGAGCGCACGAGCGAGGCAGCCATCGAGGCCCTGCGCGACGACGACGAGCTCCTCACCGTAGGCGGTGCGCCCGTCTACTCCTTCACCTCCCTGCGCTCGGCCCTCGCCCAACACTCGGGCGGAACCCCCATTGACCTCACCATTCGCAGGGACGGCGCCGAGCAGCAGGTCACCCTTCTCACGCAAGCAGCGGACGATGGCGGAGCGCTCCTCGGCGTGATCGTCGCCTTTGTCACCGTCCCCGACATTCGATTCGGTATCGACCGGATCGGAGGGTCAAGCGCCGGGCTCATGTTTGCCTTGGCCATTATCGACAAGATGGGGGACGTGGACCTCGCGGCAGGCAGGACAATCGCCGGGACGGGAACGATCACCCTCTCAGGAGAGGTGGGACCGATCGGCGGCATCCGCCAAAAGCTCATCGGAGCGCAGCGCGACGGGGCCGAGGTCTTTCTCGCGCCTGAGGCCAACTGCCGCGAGGTCGCCGGTCACGCCCCCGACGGCATGCAGGTCGTGAGGGTCGGCACGCTGACGCAAGCCCTGGCGGCCCTCGATGCGTTGCGGGACGGGCGGGGAGCCGACCTGCCGACCTGCTAGATGTGGAAGGATGAGGGGACCGACCGACTTCCACACGAGGGGACCGCTGAGTGTTTGCGAACTTCCCGCCGCGCCCGCGCCCGCGCTCTGCGGGCCCGCCCCGCCGCCCCACCATTCGCCGTCCGAACCTATCCAGCTTCAAGCCGGGTCCGCTCGCCTGGACGGTGATCGTCCTCGGGGCTGTCGCCCTGCTTGCCCTGGCAGCATCGCAGGTGGTGACCGAGATCCTGTGGTTCGACCAAGTCGGCTACTTCTCGGTGTTCCGCACCCAGTGGGTGGCACGCGCGATCCTCTTCCTCCTGGCCGGCGTGGTCGCCGCGGCGGCCCTGTGGGCGGCCATGAAGCTCGCCTACCGCGCGCGACCCGTCTACGCCCCCGACGACTCAACGCGCGAGGTCATGGACCGTTATCGCGAGGCGTTCGAGCCCCTGCGCCGCGTTGCGATGATCGGTGCTCCCGTCATCGTCGGCGTCTTTGCGGGCCTGACCGCCCAAGGCCGCTGGCAAGACGTCCTGCTCTTCCTCAACCGGGCCCCGTTTGGAACCAAGGATCCGCAATTCGGTCTTGACCTGTCCTTCTACATCTTCACCTTGCCGATGCTTCGGGCTGTGCTCACCTTTGTCCTCACCATGGCAGCGGCCTGCCTGGTCGCGATGGCAGTCCTCCACTATCTCTACGGCGGGCTCCGCGTGGGCCTTCCCGGTCGTGGTGAGCGCGTCACCCGCGCCGCGCGCGCACAACTGGGGACGATGGCGGCCCTCACCTCCCTGCTCGTCGCCGCCAACTACTGGCTTGACCGGTATTCGATGCTTCTGGGCGGCGGCGACCGGTTTGACGGAGCGGGCTTCACCGCGATTAACGCGAACCTGCCCGCGAAGACGATTCTCGCCATCGTCGCTGTGTTTGTTGCGGGTCTGTTTGGGGTCGCGGCGGTGCGGGGTGACTGGAAGCTTCCGGCGGTGGGAGTGGGACTGACGGTTGTCGCAGGCTTGGCGATCGGCTGGGCCTATCCCGCGCTCATCCAGACCTTCTCGGTCAACCCCAACGCCCAGGCCAAGGAGGCGCCTTACATCCAGCGCAACATCGATGCGACGTTGACGGCCTACGGGCTTGACAAGGTCGAGATGACCTCCTACGCCGCCAAGACGAGCGCGGAGGCCGGCGCCCTGCGTGAGGACGCTGAGTCCACGGCGTCGATCCGTCTGCTCGACCCGACCGTGGTCCCGCCGACCTTCCGTCAGCTTCAGCAAAACAAGCAGTACTACGACTTCCCCTCGATCCTGGCGGTTGATCGCTACGAGGTGGACGACGAGAAGCGTGACACCGTCATCGCGGTGCGCGACCTGAAGATGGGGGGGATTGACCAGGCATCGCAGACGTGGGTCAACCTCCACACCGTCTACACCCACGGCTACGGGGTGGTAGCGGCCTTCGGCAACACGACCGACACCGATGGGCGGCCGGCGTTCTACGAGGGCGGAATCCCGCCGCAGGGGGCACTGGGGACCTACGAGCCGCGGATCTACTTCGGGACCACCTCGCCCAACTACTCGATCGTCGGCGCCCCCAAGGATGCGGGGCCTTGGGAGCTTGACCATCCCGACGACTCGGCTGCGCAGGGGCAAAAGAACAACACCTACCAGGGCAAGGGCGGGCCGTCGATTGGAAACCCGCTGGTCAAGCTGCTCTACGCGGTGAAGTTCGGGTCCACCAACATTCTGTTCTCCGACCGGGTGACCTCCGAGTCCCAGATCCTCTACGACCGGGACCCCCGGATTCGTGTCTCCAAGGTCGCGCCCTATCTCACGCTTGACGAGCGGGTCTATCCAGCGGTCGTGGACGGACGGGTCGTCTGGGTGGTTGACGGCTACACGACGACCGAGGCCTATCCCTATTCGGCCTTCGAGGACATCAGTGAGGTGACGCGGGATGCGTTGACCGTGATGTCGGGCGTCGCGGGACTCACTCCGCAGGCGTCACAGAAGATCAACTACATCCGCAACTCGGTCAAGGCCGTGGTGGACGCCTACGACGGATCGGTGACGCTCTACGCCTGGGATGCCGAGGATCCCCTGCTCAAGGCCTGGTCAGGGGTCTACGGCGGCACGGTCACACCGATGTCGGAAATCTCGGGCGAGCTCATGTCGCATCTGCGCTACCCGGAGTCCTTGTTCAAGGTCCAGCGCAACCTCCTGGCCCGCTACCACGTGACCGATGCGGCGGCCTTCTACTCGGGCCAGGGTTTCTGGAGGACCCCCAACGATCCGACCCAGGATCAGGTTCCGCAGCCGCCGTACTACCTCACCCTCAAGATGCCGAACCAAGACGAGGCAGTCTTCTCCTTGACCTCGACCTACATCCCGATCGGGACGGGTCAAAACGACCGGAACATCTTGACCGGCTTCCTTGCTGTGGACTCGGAGACCGGGAACACGAAGGGTACGCCAGCTTCCGGGTACGGAAAGTTGCGGCTCTTGCAGCTGCCCCAGTCGGCGACGGTGTCCGGGCCGGGCCAGGTTCAGAACCTGTTCAACTCCTATCCGGAGGCGCAGGAGACGCTCAACATTTTGCGCCAGGGCGGGTCGGACGTTATCAGCGGCAACCTCCTCACCTTGCCGGTGGGCGGGGGATTGCTCTACGTCCAACCGGTCTACGTCCAGTCGAAGACGGGAACGAGGTTCCCCTCCCTCCAGAAGGTGTTCGCCTCCTTCGGAGACAAGGTGGGGTACGCCGACACCCTTGACAAGGCGTTGGACCAGGTGTTCGCCGGGGACTCGGGGGCTGCCGCCGGAGATGCGGTGCGGCCGCCCGGGCGAGGGGACGCGCTGGTGCCGACCACGCCCGACGCCACACCTGGCGCCACGCCCAGCGCAACGCCCGGTCAGGCGCCGACGGGAGTTCCGCCATCGTCCACACCGGGAGCGACATCCGCGCCCGCTCAACCACCGCCCACCGCCATCCCCACTGGCACACCCGAGCAACGGCTTGCCAACGCCCTGGCCAGGGCCGACGCTGCACTCCAGGCGTCTGAAGACGCACTCGCATCGGGGGACTGGGCGGCCTACGGGCAAGCCCAGAACTCCCTGAAAGCTGCTATCGCGGATGCGGTGGCGGCCCAACAAGGACTGAGGTAGGACCCCCATGTCGTGTCATCGTTATGTCATCGCTGCTGCTCTGACGGCTGCTCTTGTCGCCGCCGGCTCGCCGGCTCTCGCGGGCTCTCCTGCTCCTGTTGACTACGCAGCTGGTGTGGTTGCCGCGGACAATGCGCCCGCCGCAGCTGCCCCTTCGACCCAAGTCGCGTCGGCCATCGCGTGGAAGAAGTGCGGCGCGGGGATGCAGTGCTCGAGCATCGAGGTTCCGCTGGATTGGGGCGCGCCCGAGGGGCCGAAGATCAAGATCGCCGTGGCCCGGATCCTTGCCGACAAGAAGCCCGCCAAGCTCGGCAGCCTCCTCATCAACCCCGGGGGGCCGGGAGTCTCAGGGATCAGTTTCCTCCCGTACATGCCCTACATCATCAGCGATGACGTGCTGGAGCAGTACGACATTGTGGGGTTCGACCCCCGGGGTGTGGGCGCATCCACGTCCGTGCGCTGTGTCTCGTCCACGGCCGAGATGGACAAGCTGGTCGGCTCCCACTTCCCCACGACCAAGAAGGGGCGCGCGAAGTCGATCAAGAACGCCAACCGGATCGGCGAGCGCTGCAACGCCCTCACGGGGCCGCTGCTTGCCCACATTGACACGGCATCCGCCGCTCGGGACATGGACGCGATTCGGGCCGCGCTGGGCGAGGAGAAGCTCAACTATCTCGGCTTCTCCTATGGCACCAAGCTGGGGGCCTACTACACCGAGCTCTTCCCTGATCGGGTGGGCCGGTTTGTTCTCGATGGCGCGATGGATCCGTCAAAGTCCGGCGAGGCAACGTCGAACGCCCAGCTGAAGGGCTTCGATATGTCGCTGCGGGCCTTCGCGAAGGACTGCGCAAAGCGCCGCTGCGCGCTGGGGTCCACGAGGGCCAAGGTGCTGACCACGATCGGCAAGCTCCTCAAGCGGATCGAAAAGAAGCCGATGAAGACCAAGGTGGCGAACAACCTCAACATCACCTGGGCCACTACCGGAATCGTCGAGGCTCTCTACGACGAGTACACCTGGCCGGAGCTGGAATATGCCCTGGTCCAGGCTGCCAAGAAGGGCAATGCGGTTCCTCTGCTCAAGCTCGCCTACTCCTACCACGAGCGGGAGCGCGGCAAGTACCAGAGCAACTCGTCCATCGCGAACCTTGCGATCAACTGCCTGGACTATGGCGGGGTGGATTCGTCGCTTGCCAGTATCCGCCGAGCCAAGGTCGCCGCGAAGAAGATCTCGCCGACCTTCGGGAGGTACTGGATCGGGGATGGCGTTGACCAGTGCGCCCATTGGCCCTATCCCCAGGTCGGCCAGCCGCACGCGATTTCGACCACGACGACCGCTCCGATAATCATCATCGGCACCACGGGCGATCCGGCCACCCCCTATGCCCAGGCCAAGGCCTTGTCCAGGCAAATGAAGACCTCCCGTCTCCTGACCTACGTCGGCGAAGGCCACACCGCCTACGGCCGAGCCAACTGGTGCATCCAAGGTGCCGTAGACCGCTACCTGACCAAAGGCACCCTCCCCCCCGCAGGCAAACGCTGCTAGCCCAGCCCTCAGCCCGCCGGTTCCTCCGCCCCTCCCTGCCGCTGTCTCCATCCCTCAGCCCCACCATCTCCATTCCCACCCATCCTCAACGACAGCGCTCCCAGGCAGACTGGGGAGTGGTTTCGTGGAATTTGGGGGTATCAAATCCAACGAACCCACTCCCTAGTTCGCGTCGGTGGGTTTCCGGTCGCGCCCGCAGGGCTGCCGCAACCCCCTCCACCCCTCCGTCCCCCGCTGTCTTCACCCTCCTCTTCCCCTTGACCCCTCTGCCCTCCGCTGTCTCCACCTCTCCGCTGCCGCAACCCCCTCCATCCCCACCCCCACCTCCACCGTCTTCATCCCCACCTCCACCCC
>WQYN01000037.1 GCA_009781225.1 Micrococcales bacterium
ATACTTTTTTTTTTTTTTTCTTTAGTATTAGTATGTTTGCTTTGTAACCATGATTACTTCGAGATGCGAGGGGCATTATTGTCACTTAAAGGATAATAATCCAGTATTGAGCAGTAGATATTCAAAGCACGAAGGACGTGAATAGGATTTTTACATTGAAGATTGTAGTGTCAGTCCCGCCCACCCCCCCCCCCCCCCCCCCCCCCCCCCACCCACAAACTTCGGAGTGCTCTGCCAGGTTATCTCCGCCTCTTAACCTGGTAGAGCACTCCCAAGTTTCGATCCAGCGCTGTCGCCGCCCGCCCCCTCAGGCGTTGCGGGCGAGCTCGTAGAGGGCGCGTCGGGGGGCGCCGCTTTGTCGAGCGACCTGGGCGGCGGCTTCGCTGAGCCGCTCGCCGGCGTTGACCCGGCTCAGGACCTCGGCAACCAGAGAATCCGCACTGTCTTCCCAGGTCGGGGCCGGCGCCCCGGCGACCACGAGGGTGACCTCTCCGAGCACCTCCCGCTGCGCGGCCCACTCCACCAACTCGCCCAACGTCCCGCACACCACTTCCTCGTGGACCTTGGTCAACTCGCGGGCGACGCAGGCCTCACGGTCGACACCCCACCCTTCCGCCATCTCAGCCAAAGTGGAGGCGAGGCGGCGGGGAGACTCGAAGAACGCCATCGTGCGCGGTTCTGTGGCTAGGAGGCGCAGGCGTAAGGCGCGGTCCGATGCGCGGCGCGGCCAGAAGCCTTCGAAGGCGAAGCGATCGGTTGGTAGGCCGCTCAGCGCGAGGGCTGCGAGCAGCGCCGACGGGCCAGGTGCGCAGGTCACGGGCACACCCGCAGCCCGCGCCGCCCGTACCAGGCGGTACCCCGGGTCGGAAATCCCCGGCATGCCAGCGTCCGACACCACGAGGATGGTCGCCCCCGCCTGCGCCCGCGCGACAAGCTCGACCGCGCGCGCGGCCTCATTCGCGTCGTAGTAGGAGACCACCCGCCCGCCGATCCGCACCCCCAGCCGCGCCGCCAACCCGCGCAGCCGACGCGTGTCCTCCGCCGCGACGACGTCAGCGCTGCTCAGGAGCGTGCGCAGGCGGTCGGAAGCGTCGCCATCGTGCCCCAAAGGCGTCGCAGCGAGGACGATGGCGCCGCTCACCTCCCCAGGTCCCATCCCCCCACTATCCCATCCGTTCCCGCGCCCAACCACCCAACCCCAGCCGACTTGGCAACATGGGGGGACTCCCCGCCCCAACCACCCAACCCCCAGCCGACTTGGGAGTGGTTTCGTTGGATTTGGTGCCCTCTGATTCCACGAGACCACTCCCCAGTCCGACTTGACAACGCTGGGGGGACTCCCCGCGCCCAACCACCCAACCCCCAGCCGACTTGGGAGTGGTTTCGTTGGATTTGGTGCCCTCTGATTCCACGAGACCACTCCCCAGTCCGACTGACAGCACTCCGCGCCCGCCCCGGAGCGGAGCCTTCCGCTCGCGCCGCTGCACTGCCTGACCTCGCACCCCCTACGATGGCGAGGTGACCTTCGTGATCGGCCGGATGCGGCTGCGGCTCGAGATTTGGCTCGGGACCACGGCGGCGGGGCGGTTTGTCCAGCGCTGGGGGGCGCCGATCGCGATCACGCTGTTTGCGGCGGCGCAGCGACTGATCCACCTTGGCCAGCCTCACAAGCTGATCTTCGACGAGACGTATTACGTCAAAGAGGGCTACTCCATGCTCGTCTCGGGGTACGAGCGGCAGTGGGCGCCGGGGGAGGAATCGGAGGCCGGCAACACGACGAACCTTGGGTTCGAGGAGGGCAAGACGGGTCTGCTGCTGGAGGAGCCGGAGTACGTCGTCCATCCTCCTGCGGGGAAGTGGATGATCGCCCTGGGAATGCGGCTGTTTGGGTGGCAGAGCTCCTTCGGATGGCGATTCTCCTCGGCGGTGGTCGGCACGCTCGCGGTGTTTGTCCTGATCGTGACGGCGCGACGGCTGTTCAACTCCCATATCCTGGGCTGCGTCGCGGGGCTGTTGTTCGCGGTGGATGGGCAGTTGATTGTCCACTCGCGGATCGGGTTGCTCGATCCATTCCTCATGTTCTGGGCGCTGCTGGCGTTCTACTTGGTGTTAGTGGACCGGGCTCAATACCAAAAGCGGCTCACCCAGATCCTCGAGAGACCCGCCGGCTACAACGCGAATGGGCGCCCGCTCGCGCCTTCCCTGGAGTGGGGGCCTCGGACGGGATTCCGCCCGTGGCTGGTCGCTGTTGGCGTGGCGCTCGGCCTGGCAACCGGAGTCAAGTGGTCGGGGCTGTACTTCGCCGCGGCCTATGGCGTCCTCGTGGTCGCATGGGACTGCGCTGACCGGCGCGCGGCGGGGATCCGCCAATGGTGGCTCGCGGGTGGACTGCTCGACGGGGTCAAGGCCTTCTTCCTCATCATCCCCACCATGGCGCTGACGTATCTTGCGACCTGGGCGGGGTGGTTCGCGTCGAAGGACGGCTACTTCCGCCACTGGGCCGAGACCGAGGATGGCGGCTCGATGACCTCGGGGATCATGGCCTCCCTGAAGTCGCTGGCTCACTACCACAAGGAGGCATGGAACTTCCATACCTCCCTGACCTCGGAACACTCCTACGAGGAGAACGCCCTGTCCTGGCTCATCCAGCGCCGACCGACCTCCTTCTCCTGGGGCGTGGAAGAGACCTGCGGCGGCAAGAGCTGCGCCCAGGCCATCACCTCACTCGGTAATCCGGTGATCTGGTGGGTGGGGGTGATCGGTCTCCTCGCCGTCCTGTACTTCGCCGTCATGTGGGCCGACCGCCGCGCCTGGGCGATCTTTGTCGGCTATGCGGGCGGCTACCTCCCTTGGTTCCTCTACCTGCACCGCACTGTCTTCACCTTCTACACGATCGCCTTTGCCCCCTTTGTTGTGCTCGCCCTGACCTACCTGCTCGGGGTGATGCTCGGCCCACCAGGCGCCTCCCCCGTGCGCCGCCGCCGTGGCGCCATTGCCGCCGGGACGATCATCACGCTCGCCGTCGCCATGTGCGCCTTCTTCTGGCCGCTTTGGACCGGCGAGTCGATCACCTACAACTACTGGCGAGCCCACATGTGGTTCAGCTCCTGGATCTAGCCCGCACCTCCCCTCCTCTCCCCACCACCCCCACCCCACCCCTCCCCCACCAGTTATGGCGAAACCTGACCTCAAACGGGGCTGACAGCGGTATCAAAGGTCAGCTTTCGACATAATCGCCGAAAGGGGGTGGGGGGCGCCGGGGGCGCGGCAGCGGGAGGGGCGCAGCAGCGGGAGGGGGCGCGGCAGCGGGGGGAGCGCCCGCACCTAGCGTCGTGTACTGTTGACTAGTCAGATAACTAGTCAGAGGTGGTGTCATGGTAGCGACCAGCACGGCGTGGCCGGTCCAGGAGGCGAAGGCGAGGTTCAGCGAACTGTTGGACACATGCCTGGCCAGCGGGCCACAGACGATCAGTCGCCGCAGCGTTCCCCTGGCTGTGATCGTCTCGCTCGACGAGTGGAAGCAGGCCACGGCCCCCCACCCGACCCTCACCAGCCTCCTCCTCGCCGACGAAGGACGGTTCTCGATCGACCTACCTGAGCGGGGTCAGTGGCGGCACCGCGAGATCGAGGCGGACTGATGTTCTTGCTCGACACGAACGTCGTCTCGGAACTGAGGCGACCCAAGCCCCATGGCGGCGTGGTCGCCTGGATCGCGGCACAGCGTGAGACCAACCTGTTCCTCTGCGCCCTGACCGTGGGCGAGATTCAAGTCGGCGTCGAGAGAACTCGGCGGCAGGACCCCACCAAGGCAGAGGAGATCGAGGTCTGGCTTGACCAACTGATCCGCACCCAACAGGTCCTCGGCGTTGATGCCGAGACTTTCCGCATCTGGGCCCGGATGACCCGCGGGCAGTCTGACACCGTCTTCGAGGACGCCCTAATCGCGGCCTGTGCCAAGCAGCACGGCCTCACCGTCGCCACCAGAAACGTCAAACACTTCCGCCTCTTCGACGTGCCGACGCTCAATCCCTTCGAGCCGGTCGCCTGACAAGCCACCCCTCGCCCGCGCCACCCCTCCCCTCCCCCGCACCTCCCCGCACCACCCCCACCAGTTATGGCGAAACCTGACCTCAAACGGGGCGGACAGCGGCATCAAAGGTCAGCTTTCGACATAATCGCCGAGCGGGTGGGAGGCGCGGCGGGGGGTGGGAGGGGAACCCCCACCCCCAGCAGTTGTCTCACGTTTACGATGTTGTGGGAGGGGGCGAGCGAGTGGAGACCGTTGTCGGGAATGCTTGAGGCGTGTGGATGTCTTTCGCGTGCCCAGATCATGGGGACCACGATGCGTGGGTTCCGGCTGGGCGCGCGCTCGCGGCGATCATCAGCGACTTGGTCGCCGACGTCGAAACATCGCCTGACCTGCGCGTTTGCTTGTCCGCAGCCCATCGGTGGTGGTCCGGTCCCCATGAGCTCCCCCCGACCGCCGAAGCCGGCGCCGCTCCTTTTGCCCCCGGCACGCGCCTTCACACCGATCCGACCGTCGAGGCGCCGACGCGCGGGATATGGCGCTGGGCCGTCCTCTCCGGCCCCCACGCCGCGCGCATGGTGCCCCTGACCTCGGCCGGCGCCCACTACGACGCACACAATGGCCCCCCGAGGCCCCCCGTCTCGATCCGCTCCCGAGGCCCCCGCCGCATCTCCGTCCTCGCCACCGACGGCGCCCTTCTGTGGCGCGGCCGCCCCCTGACCTACCGCGACCGCTCCCCCAAGCCCTCGCGTCGCCGCCCCGTTCGCTTCCGCCCCGTCGGCGCACGATGGCGGACCGTGCGTTCCGAAGGAGTCCTAGTTGCCGGAAACACGGCTTGGCAGCTCCGCCCCGCACGGACCCTCGCCCATGCGACAACTAGCCACGATCCCCCGCAGCCTCCTTGGGCTCCTCCCGGCCTTTCCCCCACCCCCACGCCCTCCCACCAGCAACGCAACGCAATCTCGACCTGGCTCCCACTCGTCATCGGCGTCGGTATGGCCGTTGCCATGATCGCGATGACCCGGAATCCCGTCTTCGCGATGCTCCCCCTCATGGGGGCTCTGGGAATCCTCGCTCCCAAGCTGGCGGGCAAGGCGAACCGTAGGTCCGCCATCGACCTCGATGGAGCGCGGCTGCTGGAGGCGCTGGAAGGCCCGCAACCCACCGAAGCCCGAGGCAAGGGACTCACCCTTGCCCCCTGGGGTCAGGTCCTGCTCCCGGGCAGCACCGTCGAACTCGCCGGCCCCGCCGGCCCCGAGCTGGCGGCCGCCTGGATCGCCGTCCATCTCGCCCTCCACGGTCCTGGGTCAATCCGGGTGATCCTCCGCGGCCCCGCTGCCGGATGGTCCTGGACGCGCTGGCTGGCCCCTACTTCTCAGGCGCTCACTGTCGTGATCGACACCGATCCCACGACCCTGGCAGGACCAGCGCCGCCCGACGCTGTCGTCATCGACCTCGCCGCCAAGCCCACCGACCAGGCCAGCCTCCTGATCGAGGCGCGCCACCGAACCGCCGGCCTCATCGGTGCGAGACTCGACGGAGGAACTCCCCAGCTCATCGTCCCCCTCGGGGAGCACACCGCCCAGGACACCGCTCGTCGCGACGCCCAAGCCGTCCACGCCGGCCCTCAAGACCTCGCGACCGCCCTCCCGATCGCCGACATTCACGACCGCTGGGCCCAGCGCGGCCTAACCGTCCCCGTCGGGGTCGATCACCACGGCAACCTCGTGACTCTCGACCTGCCCGTGGACGGCCCCCACCTGCTCGTCGCCGGCGCGACGGGGTCGGGCAAGTCGGAGTTCCTGCGCAGTCTCATGCTCGGCTGCGCGCTCGCCGCCTCCCCGAAAGACCTCACGATCGTCGGCATTGACCACAAGGGCGGCTCCACCTTCGCCGACCTCGCCGACCTCCCCCACCTGGCCGCCGTCGTCACGGACCTCGACGTCGAAGCCTCGCGTCGCGCCATCGTCTCCCTGGGAGCTGAACTCGAGCGGCGCGAAAGGCTCCTAGAAGAGCGCGGCCTCACGTCGCTGGCAGCGCTTGACCCGGCCGACGCTCCGCCCCGGCTGCTCGTTGTCATTGACGAGTTCCGCGCCCTCATCGAGACGATGCCCAACGCCGCTGGCCAGCTCGAACGCCTCGGCGCCCAGGGCCGCTCGCTCGGGATGCACCTGGTCCTGGCGACCCAGCGTCCCGCCGGCGCCGTCTCCTCCCAGCTGCGCGCCAACCTCGCCTTGCGCATCTGCTTCCGCGTCGCTCAGGAGGCCGATTCCCTCGATGTCATCTCCTCGCCCCTCGCCGCTCGCATCGACCCCGACCGCCCCGGCACCGCTTACCTCGCCTCCGCCGGCCGGGAGACGATGGCGATGCGCGCCCTCCTAGCCTGCGGTCCCACCCCGCAGCCCGCCCGCGAGCGCGCCTGGCCCTCGCGCTGGGACGCCCCCGCCCCCGGCGCAATCCCCCCGCCCGACATCCTTGTCCGCGCCATCGCCTCGACCGCCGCGCACCAGGAAATCGGCCCCGCCCCCTCGCCCTGGCGCCCCGAACTCCCCACCTCCCTCCCCCTCGCTGACCTGGGCACACGCTCGGACGCGACGGGGCCCTTCGCCATCGGCCTCTCCGACATCCCCGAGCGCCTCCTCCAGCAACCTCTCCTCCTCAACCCCGCCGAGGGCAACCTCCTGGTCATCGGCGCCCGTCGTTCAGGACGCACGATGGCGGCACGGACGGTCGCGATTTCGGCGCTCGCCCGGCGGTGGCATGTCCACGTTCTCACCTCGGACGTCGACGCGTTTGGGGACCTTACGGACCATCCCTGCTTTGGGACTCTCGCCTCGCCGACGCAACCGCGGCTGGTCGCGCGCCTGTTGACCCTGCTCGCGGAGGGGAACGCAGGAGTTGCGCACACCCTCCTCGTGGTCGATGACGCGCAGGCCCTGGGTTCGATGACCCTGCCCGGCAGCCTCGACCACCCCCTGGAAGCGATCTCCTCGGCGGGCGAGGGACTGTGGGTGGTCGCGACCTGTCTGGCGCGACATGCCTCGGCGCGATGGACGGCGCATTTCCCCGTGCGGCTCGCCTTGGCGACGGTTGATCGAACCGAGGATGTGGCGGCGGGCGTGCCGCCGGGGCTCGCGGGGACGCGGACAAATCCGGGACGGGTCGCGGTGCTCAAGACCGGTGAGGAGCACCTGGCTCAGCTGGCGCTCGCGACTAGGGAGGATGCTTTCGGTCTCAACCCCGACGATGCGGCGGGGTGGGGCGAAGCGGCTGATCCGACGAGCTGGGCCCTCCCACAACCCAGCCCCGTGAGACTGCGTCCTGTTCCTGAGGCGGTGGCCTGCCTTCCCGATCCGCAGCCGGACTGGCTGTGGCTGGGGGTTGGCGGGGACCTGGGCGAACCGCTGGGGCTGGCGCTTAGGCCTGGGGCCACCATCGGAATCGTGGGACCGCCCGGGTCGGGTCGGACGGCCGTGCTCCGGGCGATCCATGATCAGCTGGTTCAGGCCGGCGGTCCACCGCCCGTATGGATCAGTGGGCAAGACCCCGACGCCTGGACGCAGGCGACCGAGACTCTGTCCGACGGATCGGTCGCACTCCTTGACGATGCTGACCAGGCAGGAACCCCTCCCACGATGGTCCCCTCCTCCGGCTCCCTCATCATCACCGCCTCGACGAGGGTCGCCGCCGGGTTCTCAGGAATCGGCCCGGTGATCCGCGCCCAAGGGCTCGGGGTTCTCCTGTGGTCCAACTCGGCATCGTCGGGCGATGCTTTTGGGATGCGACAAGGCGACGTCGCCGACCCTGGAGCACCGAAAGTGCCCGGCCGCGGAGTCTTGGTGACCCCGCGCGACGTGCAACCGATCCAATGCGCCCTTCGCCAAACCCCCTGAGGTGCCCCGCTGACCTCGGGTTTCACCGGTATCTCTTAGGGCGAAACGTGGAGATTCTACGAAGACCCTTGTGTTCTTGCCTCAAGTGTGGGACCTTTGATGCCGTCGTCTTTCCCGCTGTCTTGCTTGCTCGCTGACAAGACGGGAGCCCCCGGTGACCAGGAATGAAGGTGTAATGATGGACTGGCGTCACGATGCTGCGTGCCTTGATGAGGACCCCGAGCTGTTCTTCCCCATCGGCAACACGGGCCCTGCGCTACTCCAGATCGAGGATGCCAAGGCCGTGTGCCGGCAGTGCACGGTCGCGTCGCTGTGCCTCCAGTGGGCACTGGACAACAACCAGGACTCCGGCGTCTGGGGCGGGCTCTCGGAAGATGAGCGCCGCTCCCTCAAGCGTCGCACCGCCCGCGCCCGCAGGATCGCCTAGTCCGCCAGACTCTCAGGCAACTTCGGCGGTGACCACAGCCTGCGTACCGCCGCCTGGGCGAGGAAGCCACTCCATGGTTCCGCCCAGCTGACCGGTGACAAAGGACCGAACAATCTGGGTTCCCAGGCCTCCAATCGGATCCGGCTCCGCCATGCCGACGCCATCATCCGAGATGGTCGCCGTCAGGTGATGACCCTCGCGTTTGGCTTCGATCCACACAGTGCCGCCCCCTTGGGGCGCGAGGCCGTGCTCCACCGCGTTGGTGACCAGCTCGGTCATGACGAGCGCAAGGACGGTCGCAGCCTCGGCGCTGACCCGGCCAAAGGAGCCGGATCGGATGGTCTGAACCCGAATCCCGGCGGAGGCCGCGTCAGCCGCGAGGCGAAGGTTGCGACCAAAGGCCTCATCGAAGTCCACCGTCTCATCGAGGGTCTGGGAGAGCATGTCGTGGACGGTCGCGATCGTCGCGACTCGACGTTGAGCCTCGGTCAGGGCGAGCCGAGCCTCGGGCGCCTTGGATCGGCGTCCCTGGAGGCGCAGCAACGCCGCGACCGTCTGGAGGTTGTTCTTGACGCGGTGGTGAATCTCGCGGATCGTCGCGTTCTTTGTCATGAGCTCCAGCTCGCTGCGCCGCAGGTCAGTGACGTCGCGGACCAGGAGCAGCGCGCCGGTGCGGATGCCTCGGTTAGTGAGTGGAACCGCGCGCAGCGCGATCGCCGTTTGCCCCAGCACAATGTCCAGCGACCACGGGGCACGGCCCAAGGCCACCGGCTCGACCGTCTCGGGATCGACCTCCCCGAACTCTGTGGTCTGGCTGAGCAGCTCAAAGAAGGAGGCGCCGACCAGATCCCCGTAGAGCCCGATCCGGTGGACCACCGACAGTGCGTTGGGGCTCGCGTAAAGAATCTCGCCCTCGGCGTTGAGCCGCAGGAGCCCGTCGCCAACGCGCGGCGAATGGCGTGGCGGCCCGGTCGGGGCGGCATGGGAAGGAAACTCACCTCGGGAGATCATCGCCGCGAGTTCGTCAGCGATCTCGGTGTAGTTCAGCTCGAGCCGACTGGGCGTCCGCGTTGATGCCGCTGAGACCTGGCGAGTCACGATGGCGATCACCTCGCCACGCAGGGAGACGGGGATGATCTCCTCGTGAATGTCGAGGTCCTCCCCCCATTGCGTGTCGCGAGCCCCCGCGATCCTCCCGGTGGCGCAGGCCCGGTCAAACGACGCAGCCCGGCCGGTCGACGCGAAGGTGCCCACGATGTCAGTGTGATAAATAGTCGGCCCAGTGCCAGGGCGACATTGAGCGGCAGCGATGTAATCGCCATCGTCCGTAGGAAGCCAACAGATGAGGTCAGCAAAGGCGAGGTCAGCGATGATTTGCCAGTCGGCAGTCAACCGCCGCAGCCGCTCGCGCCCCGTGAGGTCAAGGTCAGCGTGGCGGTCCAGGATGGAGGCGAGGGTTGCCACGACCGCAAGCCTATAGGCTGGGGCTGTGAGACTGAGCGCTTTGGCGAGGTATCCGGCGCCGGCCGGCCGCGTTGCCGAGATCCTGGCCGACCAGTCATTTATTGACGCCTGGCTGGCGGGCGAACCGACCTTTGCCCGCTCCGCCTCGGTCGCGGGCACGCCGCCCGGCGCCTTCACGGTGTCGATCCGCCGCCGCATTCCCGTCGGCGATCTCCCCCCTCAGCTGCGCCAACTCATGCCGCGCGGCCTTGATGTGCGCCAAGTCAACGCCTGGGAGGCGGTCGGGAGCGACGGGGTGCGCCGCGGGACCTCGGCCGTCGACATACTCGGCGCACCCGTAAAACTGACAGGGACGATGGCGCTCGTGCCCAAAGGTGACGAGGAGTGCGAGCAGCGCTACGCCATCGACCTCCAGGCGACGGTTCCCATGATGGGGGCGAAGATTGAGCAGGCGGCGGCCCATGTTATTCAGCGCGCGCTCGACACCGAGAAGGCGGCGATGCTCGCTCGGCTGAACGGCTGATGGGCTGACGCGCACGCAAGCAGGCTGCCCGCCCTCTATGATGGATGCGACCTTGATGGAACCGGTGGCGTGCCGCCTTGTGTGCGAGCCGCCCCACAAGCTTGAGGTGGAGTCATTTCCGTGCGCCGAATGTCCTGGGCCGCCGTTGCCACGCTGGCCTCTTTTTCCCTGCTAATTGCGGGGTGCTCCAAGTCTTCTCCCGGGGGCGAGGAGGCGTCGCCGACGTCGACCGAACCCGTCGGTGTCACCGTCGATGAGGGCCTCCTGCCCGAGGTCGAGGGCGAGTTCGCCGAGAGCGCGACGATTCTGTTCCCGCTCAAGCCCGGCGAGACTCGGCCGACGCCCACGCCGACGCCTGAGCCGGAGGCGGAGCCGGAGGCTGAGGCTGAGCCGGAGCCTGCGCCGGATGAGGCGGCCGATGGCGCGGGGGATGAGGCTGCGGGGGATGAAGCCGCTGGTGACGAGGCTGCGGGGGATGAGGCCGCACCAACCGACGAAGCCGAGCCCACTGACGAAGCCGCACCACCCGACGAAGAGCCCACCGACGAAGCCGCACCCACCGACGAAGAGCCCACCGATGAGGGCGACGGCGAGGAGGAAGCCGAGCCGGAGGAGCCTCCCTCCCCCTACCTCGACCCACCCGAGACGCTTCAGTCCAAGATCCTCAAAGAGGGAACCGGCGAGGTCGTCAAAGCCGGCCAGCTTCTCTCGGTCTTCTACCGCGGGCAGATCTGGGGCCAGGAAGACGCCTTCGATGAGAACTTCGAGAGCGGAGGCCTGAGCACCCTGCGTCTGCAATCCGGCATGGTCATCAACGGCTGGGTCCGCGGGCTCCAGGGCAAGAAGGTGGGGTCGCGAGTGCTCCTCGTTGTCCCGCCGGCCGAGGGGTACGGCATCACGGGCGATCAGTACGGGATCATCAAGGGAACGGACACCCTCGCCTTTGTCGTCGACATCCTGTACCAGTTCGACCCCGAAACCCAGGCCCAGGAGGACGCCAAGTTCACCGGCGAGGCGTCGAAGGTGCGGGTAAGCGGGGAACTCGGCGCCGAACCCACCATCCAGACTCCCGCCGGAATTGATCCTCCGGAGGATGTGACCACAACGGTCATCGCGGAGGGGACCGGCGACGTCGTCGAAGAAGGCGACACCGTCCTCATCCAGTTCAAGGCCATCGACTGGTCAGGCAACGAGGCAGGAAGCTCGTGGTTCGAAGGCGCCGGGGCAACACCGCTCGACGCCTACAGCACGGCACAAGGAGACGAGTCTCAGGTCACACCCTTCTCCAGCCTTGTCGGCAAGAAGGTGGGCAGCCGCGTCCTCGTCGAACTGCCCGGAAAGCAGGACGCCTACCAGGCGGTCATCGTGGTCATCGACATCGTGATGGTGGTTCCTAAGGGGTAAGCCCCGACGCCAAGTTCAGGAGGGCCTGTGGAGGGATTCGCGATCATCGTCGTGGTCCTGGCCGCAGTGCTCCTGGCTGGGTTGGCCCGCCGATACGGGCTTCCAGCGCCTTTGGTTGTTCTTGCCGTGGGGCTCGGGGTGTCCTACATCCCGTCACTCAACCGAGTCGAGGTGCATCCCGATCTTCTCCTCGGGATTGTCCTTCCGCCGCTGCTGTACTCAGCGGCCCTGTCGAGTTCGTTGCAGGACTTTCGGGCTTCTTTCTCACCGATTCTCCGCCTCGGGGTGGGGGCCGTCATCGTCACCACGGTGGCGGTGGCGGGGATCACCCTTCTGATTGAGCCGGGCTATTCGATCCCGGCGGCGTTGCTGCTTGGGGCGATTGTCGCGCCGCCGGACGCGGTCGCCGCCATGGCGGTGGGTCGAAAAGTGGGCCTTCCACGGCGGCTCATGACCCTGCTCGGCGGGGAGAGCCTCATCAACGATGCGACCTCGCTCACACTCTTCAAGGTGGCGCTGGCGGCGGCGGGGGCGACGGGCACGCTGTGGAGCGTCGGGGCACGTGCCTTCGCGCTGGCCGTTGTCTGCGGGGTCGGGGTGGGCCTCGCCTTGGCGTGGGCAACCCAGCTGGCGCGCGCCTCCCTCCGGGATCCCGCGGTGGACACGGTCTTGGGCCTTCTCCTGCCCTTTGTCAGCTGGTGGCTGGCCGAAGAGGTCCACGGCTCCGGGGTCCTCGCCGTGGTCGCAGCAGGTTTCTACATCGGCCAATCCTCCATCCACACCACTGTGTCCACCCGGCTCCACGAAGAGCCCATCTGGGCGTCGATCGACCTACTGCTCGAGTCCTTCACCTTTGCCCTGATCGGCCTGCAGCTGCGATGGGTCATCCAAGAAGTCCAGGTCTCCCCCACAGAGAACACCGGAAAGGCGCTTGGCCTGACGGGTGCGGTCGTGCTGACGACCCTCCTCATCCGGCCCATCTACATCTACGCCACCGAGTTCCTTGCCTCTTTGCCGATTGGGCCGCGTCGGCAGGTGCGCACGCGCATGGATTGGCGCGACCTCCTGGTCACCTCCTGGGCGGGGATGCGCGGGGTCGTGACACTCGCCGCCGCCGCGGCGATCCCCGTCCGCGCCGACAACGGCGAGCTCATCCCAGGCCGACCCACCCTCCAGCTCGCCGCCTACGCGGTCGCCATCATCACGCTCCTCCTCCAGGGCCTGTCGCTGCCCACGGTGATTCGCGCCCTCAAGATCTCCTCAGAGGATGAGGAAGTCCAGGACCAAAACGAGGAAGCCCGCTGCCGACTGCTTGCCGCCCGATCGGCAGCTGAAGTGGTCGCCGGCCACGTAGCACAATGGTCCGAGATCATGGGCCCTGAACAGGCTCGTCAGCTCGCCCGGCGCACCACCCAGGTTGTCCTCGCCCGCGAGGCTGCCGCGGCCACGCTCCTGCGCCCCGACTGGGCGGACCACGTTGACCTCGACGAAGAAATCGCCCGCCACCTCCCCGCGGTCGCCACCCCCGAGGCCGCCGCCGCCTTCTCCCTACGCACCGCCGCCCTGCGCACAGAAATGATCCAAGCCCAACGCGCCGTCGTCATCCGCGAGTCCCGCGCAGGACACCTCAACGACACCGTGATGCGCCGCATGCTCCGCGAACTAGACCTAGAAGAAGAGTCCATGGAAGCCTCCTGGACCTCCCGCCTCTAAGCCCGAGGCAAAGCAAAGGTCAGTTAGGTCCAAGCAAAGGTCAGTTGAGTACGCCACAGACCTCCCCCGGTTGTCGAGAAACCCTGTGACCAGGGCATACGCCACTTCCCTGGGGAGCGCTGTCCACTCAGAATGTGCCCAATTGACCTCTGCTGTGCCGGAGTGACCTCTGCCCGGACCTAATTGACCTTTGCTTGGGGGCGCTGGACGGAGTCTCGGACTTCTCCTACTAGTTCCTCTAGGACGTCTTCCATGAAGAGGATGCCGATTACGCGGCCTTGGCGCGTCACGCGGACCATGTGGGCTCGGCTCGCCTGCATGGCGACCAGGGCGTCGTCCAGAGCGACCGACTCCTCGACCGCGACGAGCGGGCGGATCCGCTCGCGGGAAATGGGCGCCTCGCGTCCGACGCCTTCCGCGTCCACGATGTCCATGATGTGCACATATCCGCTGATCTCGCCGCCGTCGCCCGCCACGGGGAAGCGGGAGAAACCGTTGACCGCGACCTGCCGCTCGACGTCCGCCGGGCTCGCCCCAGCCGGCACCGTCACGACCGATTCGACGGGCACGAGCACATCTCCGGCGGTCAGTTCGTCAAACTCCAGGGTCCCGGCGAGCACGCCTCCCGAGTCGTCCAGCACTCCCTCCTCCGACGAGAGTTGGACGATGGCGGCCACTTCCTCCGCCGTGAACGCGGAGGTGACCTCGGGCGTGGGTCGGACGCCCACGAGCCGGACCAGCAGGTTCGCCACCCACCCCAGCGCTCGCACCACGGGAGAAAGCGCCCGAGTCAAGCCGAGGATGGGCCCCGCCAGCGCGAGCGCCACCCGCTCAGGCGTCGCCAGGGCAAGGTTCTTCGGAACCATCTCCCCCACAACGACGTGCAGATACACGACGAGCAGCACGGCGAAGACCCCCGCCACGGCGTGCGCCGCAACCGACCCCAGCCCCAACCTCGCCATGGGCCCCGCCACGAGCCCCGCGACCGCCGGCTCCGCGAGCGCCCCGAGCCCGGTCGAGCAGACGGTGATCCCCAACTGAGCGCAGGACAAAACATCCGTCAACCGGTCCTGAGCTGCGAGAACGATCGACGCCCGCCGGGACCCCTCGTCGGCGAGCGGCTCCATCGCCGAGCGTCGCACCGCCATGAGCCCGAACTCCGCCAGCACAAAAAACGCGTTCCCCACAATCAACGCAGCACCACAGACCAAGGCGACCCACGGATTCAAAGCGCACCTCCGTCATCGTGCGCCATGGTGGGGTGAACGATGACGGCCCACCACTCCAGCCCCAGCCCCCACCTCAGGGTGACGTGCGTGATCATCGCGCACCTCCGCCATCGTGCGTGGGGTGAACGATGACGGCCCACCACTCCAGCCCCAGCCCCCACCTCAGGGTGACGTGCGTGATCATCGCTCACCTCCGCCATTGTGCGTGGGGGGGAGGATGGCGAGGAGGGCGACGCGGCGGCCTTCCATGGTCTCTACGGTGAGGCGCGTGCCGTCGATCTCGACCGAGTCTAGGCGGCGGGGGATGCGCTCGAGGGCGTGCATGACCAGGCCACCGAGGGTTTCGTAGGCGGGGTGTTCGGGGAGGCGGATGCCGGTGGCCTCCTGAAGCTCGTCGGGGCGCAGGAGGCCGGAGACGAGCCAGGAGCCGTCGCTGCGGCGGCGTGGTGCTGCGGTGTCGGTCGCGTCGTGTTCATCGGCGACCTCGCCGACAATCTCTTCGACGACGTCCTCGACGGTCAGGACTCCGGAGGTGCCGCCGTACTCGTCAACGACCAGCGCCATGGGGGTTCCGGCGGCGCGCAGGTCGGTGAGGACGGGGCCAAGGCCCGCGGTTTCTGGGACGCGCAGGACGGGGTCCATGAGGGCGGTGACGGGGACCTCGGCGCGACGTTCGTGGGGCACGGCGACGGCGCGGCGAAGGCGGACCAGGCCCACGACCTCGTCTTTTGTCCCCTCGCAGACGGGGAAGGTCGAGTGGCCGGAGGAGCGGGCGGCGGCCAGGACGTCGGTGGCGGTAGCGGCGCGATCCACGACCACAAGGGCGGTGCGATCGGTCATGACATCGATGGCGCGGAGCTGGCTGAGGGAAAGCGAGCCCTCCAATCGCGAGGCGAGGCCTGAGTCGAGGACGCCCTGGGCGGCGCTGCGGCGGACGAGCGAGGCCAGCTCGGGGGCCGTGCGGGTGCCGGAAAGCTCCTCGGTGACCTCGACCCCGACCAGGCGCAGCAGCAGGGAGGCGCTGCCCCGGAGAATGGCGACAAAAGGCCTGGCCAGAGCCGTGAAACCCACGACAATCCAGGCGACCTTTCCGGCCGTGCGCAGCGGCTGTGTCAGGGCGAGGTTCTTGGGGGCCATCTCGCCGCCGACCATCGCCGCCGCGTTGACGAGGACGACCGCGACGACCCCGGCGAGCGCGGCGGCACCCGCGTGGGCCAGGGGCCCGGTCCACGCGCGGGTCAGGATTCGGGCTAGCGCGGGCTGGGTGGTGAAACCGAGGAGGATCGTCGTGAGGGTGATCCCGATCTGGGTGCCGCAAAGCTGGGTTGACAGGCGGCGCATGGCCCGCGCGACCACCGCGCGCGAGCGAGGCGCGAGGCCGTCACCCTCCAGCTGGGCCGGTTCGAGGGTGACCAGGGCAAACTCGGCCGCGACAAAGACGGCCATGCCCACGATCAGGGCTACCCCAGCGACTGCTGCGAGCACATCGAACACTCAATCACCACTCCTGGAAGCCAGGTTAGCGCGAGTCCTCTGAGAGATGTGCGAGGCTGGTCACCATGAGCGAAAGCACCTCTTCTGGATCATTGGACTCGGTGCGTGTCCTTGTCGTCGAGGACGAGCCCACGATCGCCACCGCCATCGCCCGCCGGCTCGCCGCTGAGGGGGCCCGTACCGACGTGGCGTTCAACGGGCTCGAAGCCGTCGACCGCGCCCTCGCTACCCGTCCTGACCTCGTGGTTCTCGACGTGATGCTCCCAGGGATCGACGGCCTCGAGGTGTGCCGCCGCATCCAGGGCGAGCGTCCCGTCCCCGTCCTCATGCTCACCGCGCGCGACGATGAGACTGACAAGCTCATCGGCCTGGGAGTCGGCGCCGACGACTACATGACCAAGCCGTTCTCCATGCGTGAGCTCGTCGCCCGGATCAAGGCGCTGCTCCGCCGGGTCGAACGGGCCAAGGCGCTCGCGGCCGACACGGGCGTCACCCCGATCCTCGTCATCGGCGATGTGACGATTGACCGCTCCCAGCGCCGGGTGCGCCGCGGCGACGTCGAGGTCCACCTCACCCCCACCGAGTTCGACCTCCTCGCCTTCCTCGCGACGAGCCCCCGCCAGGTCCTCACCCGGGAAAAGCTCCTCGCGCATGTGTGGGATTGGGTGGATGGCTCGGGCACGCGCACTGTCGACTCCCATATCAAGGCCGTGCGTCGCAAGCTCGGCGCCGATCTCATCCGCACCGTCCACGGCGTCGGCTACGCTTTCGAGCCCGCTGACGTCGATACGGACGATGGCGCGCCCTCCTCCGGAGTCTGACGCCCGTGTCCGCTCCACCCCAGAACGCCCCGCCGACCCCGGACCGCGACCCGCCGCACGCTTCCCGTCCCCGCGACGCCTCGCGCTCGGCGATCCCGGACTTGCGTCCCCTCGACATCTTTGGATCCCTGCGGATCAAACTCGGCGTCCTGGTCGCCGGCGCCGTCACCTGCGCGACCGTCATCATGTGGATCGGGACCGCCAACAACTACGGCCCCACCTACACTCTCCCGCTCGCAGTCTGCGGGGCAATGGTCGTGACCCAAGCGCTGGCCCATGGGATGACGGCGCCCCTTCGCGAGATGATCCAGGCCGCCCGATCCATGGCCCGCGGCGACTATTCGGTCAGAGTCCGCGCCACCTCCCGCGACGAGGTCGGCGAGCTCGCCCACACCTTCAATCGGATGGCAGAAGACCTGGCCAAGGCAGATTTGCGCCGCCGCGACATGATCGCCAACGTCTCCCATGAGCTGCGCACGCCCGTCGCCGCCCTGCAAGCTGAGCTAGAAAATATGGCCGATGGCGTCACCGCGCCGACCCCAGAAACGCTCGGCCTCGCGCTGGCCCAGACCGAGCGACTGAGCCGCCTGGTCATCGACATGCTCGACATCTCGCGTCTGGAAGCCGGCGCCATCCAGCTCCACCTCACGAAGGTCAGGCTCGACGAGTTCTTCGAGGAAGCGCTCGACGCCGTCGCCTTTGTCGCATCCAACTCGGGCAAGGGATTGATCTTTCTCACCGAGACCTCCTCGGCTGACTTGACTATCACGGCCGACCTGGACCGCCTCCACCAGGTCACCGCCAACCTCCTGTCGAACGCGATCCGCCACTCCCCCGAAGGCGGCACCGTCACGCTGCGCGGCTACAGCCGAGGGTCACGCCGCGTCGTCATCGAAGTCGAGGATGAGGGCCCCGGGATTCCGCCCGAGGCACGCCAGGAGGTCTTTGAGCGTTTCCGGCGCGGAGTTGCCGCCTCGGGATCCCTGGTCCGCGGCGGCGCCGGGACCGGGCTGGGCTTGACGATCGCCCGATGGGCCGTTGATCTGCACAAAGGCACCATCGAGATCGCCGACACCAAGAAGGGCTGCCTCATGCAGGTGATCCTGCCTGCCCGCGGCCCTTCCCTCCCCAAGGAGAAGGAGGGAAAGCGTTCCTCCCCGACGGCGACGCCGAAGACCAAAGCCGAGCGCCGTCATCGTGCGCCGTGGTGGAGGAAGAAGAGCCAAGAGTCGGGGGAGGCGACATGATCGAAATTGAGAATCTGACCAAGCGATTTGGGCGCGTGACGGCGGTGAAGAACCTGTCGCTTGTGGCATGGCCGGGGCGGGTCACAGGCTTTCTTGGGCCGAACGGCGCGGGGAAGACAACGACCCTGCGCACGGCGTTATCGCTGCTCAAGCCCACCTCGGGGCGGGTGACGTTCGACGGACGGGAGTATCGGGCGATCACGCGGCCGGGTCGGGTGATCGGGGCGAGCCTCGAGGCGTCGTCCTTCCACCCGGGGCGGTCGGGGCGTGACCACCTGCGGATGCTCGCCCCCTGCATCGGAGTGTCGCACCGGCGTTGCGACGACGTGCTCGAGGTCGTGGGCCTCGGCAAAGACGCAGGTCGGAGGGTTGGCCAGTACTCGCTGGGGATGCGCGCCAGGCTGTCGCTCGCAGGCGCGATGCTGGGCGACCCGGGGACGCTGCTGCTCGACGAGCCGGCGAACGGCCTGGATCCCGAGGGAATCGCGTGGATGCGCGGCCTCCTGCGCGGCCTGGCCGGCGAGGGACGCACCGTCCTGGTCTCCTCGCACCTTCTCGCAGAAGCCCAGCTCACAGTGGATGACGTCGCGATCATCGCGCAGGGCGAGCTCATCCGCGCCGGTCGTCTCGAGGATTTGGACGATGGCGCCCACCGCACCTTTGTCGTGGCCGCCGACCCAGCTCGGTTCGGGGATCTCGCTCGGGCGCGGCGCTGGGATTTCGCGCCGGAGGCGGACGGGATTGTGGTGGTCGGGCCGTCATCGTCCGAGATTGGCGAGGCGGCGGCGGGCGCGGGATTAGCGCTGTACCAGCTGGCGACCCGCGCGAGGGGCCTGGAAGCCGCATTCCTCGACCTGACCAGCGGGAAGGGGCTGGGGTGATGATCGGGATGACGAGGTGCAGGGAGGTGGCGCGATGACGGCGGCGATTGTCAGTGAGATTCGCAAGACTCGTTCGACTCGGGCGTGGTGGATCTTGCTGCTGGCGATGGCGGGATACCTCGTGCTGACGGCGGTGCTGATGACGCTGGCGATGCACTACGGGGGGGATGGTGAGGAGGGCGCCCCGCTGGCGTCGCTGGGGGGGATCGCGAACCTTGTCTATGCGGTCGCGCAGGGGATTGCCTACCCGTTCGCGGTGATGATCGGGGCCTTGACGGTGACGACCGAGTTCCGCCACAAGACGCTGACCTGGACTTTCTTGGCTGAGCCGCGCCGGGGGAGGGTGCTGGCCGCCAAGATGGCAGCGGGGGTTCCCCTTGGTCTGGTCTACGGGGTGGTGGCCGTGGGATCAACCGTGGCCGCCGGTGCCGTGACGCTGGCGATCGTCAACGAACCGACGAGTCTCGATGCGGCCGCAACGTGGGCCATGCTGGGGCGCGAGGTCTTGGCGTTGGTGATCTGGACGCTGGTCGGCGTCGGCTTCGGGGCGCTGCTGCGCAACCAGGTGATCGCCATCGTCGCGTTGTTGGTGTTCACGCAGTTCATCGAGCCGCTGCTGCGGACGCTGCCCCTCATGCTGGAACAGAAGTGGACCTGGGTGAAGTTCCTCCCCGGTGCCGCCGGAGACGGGATTGCCGGAAAGTCATTCTTCTCGATCATGGGCGCGGGCAGCACGGTGGACTCGCTGTCAACCCCATGGGCCGCCATCACCCTCCTCGCCTACGCCGCCGTCCTAGGAGCCGCAGGCTACTTCACCTCCTTCAGCCGAGACGTGACCTAAGGGGCTTGTGCGCCGGCCCCCCAAATAGGCAGGTGGCATGATCGCCAACTGGGGAGTGGTCTCGTTGAAAAAACCCCCACCAGATTCAACGAGACCACTCCCCAGTCGGAAAGGACCCGCCCCTCCGGCCCCCAACAGAGGGCAGAGGGCACAAATGCAGGTGCCCACCCGACGGCGCTCAACAGGCCTCTGCATTTGCGCTGGTCACCGAGGGCGGCTGGTTCCTCCTCGGGAGCCCGCCCCTGCACTTGTGCCCACTG
>WQYN01000038.1 GCA_009781225.1 Micrococcales bacterium
TCAGGCATCAACAGTCCCTGACCCCGATCCACCGTCCGCAAATTGTAAGCCATGAACAATATTATCCCAGCTCACACGCCACGACAACGCTAGCAACACGCCGAACAACCACGCGACAGCCACAAGCCGATCATGCACGATCATGCAAGGCACCGACGGACGCAATGACAGCGAGTGCACTTCCCGCTGACACCGGTCCATGGCAGTCATCACTCCGGCGGCGAGCGACGGACCGACAGGGAGATTCGGAAGTACCTCGGGCTGCGTACCGAGTGACAGCGCGGGGTGAGGGCCGCCGCCCTGTGCGGTTGTGTGCTCGTAGTCACGGCTATCGCTCTTGAAGGGGGCGGGTTGGTTTCGGCCCACCAGGGGGTGACTGGCGTTCCGACGGAGGGTCAGCTGGGTCTGGTTGTGGCCGACGGCCGTCGTTTGACAGACAGGTTGAGGTGGGGGACCATTACCAGTCACGCGCCCCTAGGTGCGCACCGCCGGGCCTGCTGGCGGTTGACCATCAGTCAACAGAATGGACTGGACCGATGCCAAACACCACCCGCCGTCGCCTTCTTCCCATCGCCGCGTTCACAGCACTGACGCTGCTCACCGGTGGTGGCTTGCTCTCGCCCGCCACCGGCATCTCAGATGTATCCGTCGTTCGACACGGCGGGATGGTGCCCACTCCGGGGGCAGGGCCGGCAGCGGGAGGCACGACGGTCAGTGGGGTGGTTCCGAGCGTGGAGTTCACTGCGATCGCCGCAGGAGGTGGATCAGCGGGGTACGCGTTGGACGTGGATGGCAACGTGTGGGCCTGGGGAGCCGGTGGCAGCGGCCAGTTGGGCAATGGCACCACCACCAGCTCGTCGAGACCAGTCCGCGTGCAGGCCGCCACAGGGACACTGCCGGTGTTCACCGCCATCGCCGCAGGATCGAGCACGGGGTACGCGCTCGACGAAAACGGCAACGTGTGGGCCTGGGGATCCAACAGCTCAGGCCAGCTAGGCGACGGCACCACCACCAACTCGACGAGACCCGTCCGGGTGCAAGCCGCCACGGGGCCACTACCGATATTCACCCAGGTCGCCGCTGGGAATGCCATGGGGTACGCGCTGGACGAGAATGGCGACGTGTGGGCCTGGGGGGACAACTACTACGGGCAACTAGGCAACGGCACAAGCGGAGGTTTCGGATCCTATTCGTCGAGACCCGTCCGGGTGCAGGCCGCCACGGGGACTCTGCCAGTGTTCACCGCAATCGCCGGCGGAGGGCTGACGGGATACGCGCTCGACGTGGCCGGCAACGCCTGGGCCTGGGGAATGAACAACGACGGCCAGTTGGGCAACGGCACCACCACCGACTCACTTAGACCAGTCCGCGTGCAAGCCGCCACAGGGACGTTGCCGGTGTTCACCGAGATCGCCGCAGGATTCCACACTGGGTTCGCGTTGGACGCAACCGGCAACGTGTGGGCCTGGGGATTGAACTCCTCCGGCCAGTTGGGCAACGGCACCAGTGGCAGCGCAACCAACTCGACGAGACCAGTCCGCGTGCAGGCCGCCTCGGGATCGTTGCCGGTGTTCACCGCGATCGCTGGAGGAGACTACACAGGGTACGCCCTAGACGTGAACGGCCACGTGTGGGCATGGGGATACGGCAGCTCCGGCCAGCTAGGCAACGGCACCACCACCAACTCGACGAGACCGGTCCGGGTGCAAGCCGCGACAGGGACTCTGCCGGTGTTCACCGCGATTGCCGGAGGATGGATAGCGGGGTATGCGTTGGACGTGGACGGCTACTTTTGGGCGTGGGGAGACAACGCCAACGGCCAGTTGGGTAATGGCACCCACACCAGCTCGTCGAGACCAGTCCAAGCACACGCGACGGTTGGGAGCGTGACGTTCGGCGGCGTTGCTGGGACGGGTTTGTCTCAGGATGGTGGGACGTGGTCGGTGACGACTCCGGCGAGGTGCGGCCCGGTGGACGTGACCGTCAGATACATCGGTGCCGACGAGACCGCTCCGACAGTGACGTATCCGGGTGGGTTCACCTTCGGCAGCCCCCCAGTGTTCACCACCCAACCAGTCTCAGCAACGATCTCGCCGGGCGGCGTGTTCACCGCCACAGTGGAACTGTCTGGTGACTCAGCCCCGAATGTGCGCTGGCAGGCGTTAACAGAGTGGGGGTGGGTGGACGTGCCCGGTGCGACGGGCACTACCTTGCGTGTGACCCCGACAGTGCCCTCGACCTTCCGCGCTGTAGCGACCAACTGTTGGACAGACCTCGACAAGGTGGCGTACACCGTCTATTCGGACACAGCAACCGCCACGGCAGCCTCTGTCTCCCCGTCGCCCTCTCCCTCGGCTTCCCCGTCGGTTCCCGGCGCCGCTCCTTCCCCGTCGCCCTCTCCCTCGGCTCCCTCGTCGGTTCCCGGCGCCTCTCCTTCCCCGTCGCTTCCTCCCAACACTGCGAAGGCAACAGCGGTGGGGTTGGCGATGAGCAAGGTGACGATGGTGAAGAACACGACTCTCAAGGTTGTCCTGCCGGCGGGCTTGGCGGGTGGGGGAGTGGGGCTGTCGTGGTCGTCGAGCAGTCCGAAGGTTGCCACAGTCAACACCACGGGGGTTATCACAGCCCGTCAGCCCGGTCGGACGGTCGTCACCGTGAGCACACCAGCCGGGGGAGTAGCGAAGCTGACAGTGACCGTGGTCTCTAAGGCGGTCACAGCCAAGGCGGTCAAAGCCACGCTCAAGGGCGCAGGGGTCAAAGGCTCGAAGACTGGGAAGACCAAGATGAAGGTTGGCAAGACTGCCCGCCTGTCTGTCCAGCCGTCGCCCGCGGGTGCGACCTTGAAGAAGATGCCGACTTTCAAGTCTTCGAAACCCAAGGTCGCCTCGGTCGATAGGACCGGCCTGGTCACAGCCAAGAAGAAGGGCAAAACCAAGATCACCATCAGGCTCGCCGGTAAGAAGACAACCCTCCTAACCCACGTCATCTAGCCGCGCACACACGTGCGCCCAGCCCCGCCTGGTCGCATGCGTCCGTCGGATGAGACAGTGGCCTGCCCTCACACCAGTGAGGCCAGGCCAAAACCAACCCACTTCACGGGAGAGCCTACCCAGCATCACCTCTATTGCCGGCAATGCTTGTAATCGAGGTGTGGGGTGGTGGACCGCCTTGCGTGGACGCGGCCACGCAGTGCCAAACAGGGGGGGAGTGGCAACCCGGTAGGTAGTCTTGGACGATGCGTTCAAAGACTGCACGTGTCCTGTTCTCTGCTCTCCTGGTCGCCACGCTGGGTGTGGTGATCGCACCAATGGTGAGCGCGATCCCCAGAGTGTCGCCGTCCTCAGGCCCGGCCGCCGGGGGGACGACCGTGACAGGAATGGTTCCTCCCGGGTTCACAGCAATAGCCGGAGGAGGCGGCACCGGATTTGCCCTTGATGAGACCGGCGACGTCTGGGCATGGGGATCGAACAATGGCGGTCAGCTCGGCAACGGCACCACCACCAACTCGTCGAGACCAGTCCGGGTGCAAGCCGCCGCAGGTGAACTTCCGATGTTCACAGCCATCGCTGAAGGCGCAGAAGCGGGACACGCGTTGGACGAAAAAGGCAACGTGTGGGCTTGGGGAGACAACGGCTTCGGCCAGTTTGGAAACGGCACGTACAACCCCTCGTTGTGGCCCGTCAAGGTACAGGCCGCCACAGGGACACTGCCGGCGTTCACCGCCATCGCACCAGGATACGACGCAATGTACGCGTTGGATGAGAACGGCAACGTGTGGGCCTGGGGAAACAACAACATCGGCCAGTTGGGCAACGGCATCACCGCCGGGGTTTCGTTGAGACCAGTGCGCGTGCAAGCCGCAGTCGGGGCACTCCCAGTATTCGCTGCCATCGCCGCAGGAGACCGCACGGCGTATGCGTTGGACGTGGACGGCATCGTCTGGGCGTGGGGAGACAACCGCTTGGGCCAGTACGGTGACGGCACCACCAACTGGTCGCGGGATCCGGTCCGGGTGCAGGCCGCCGGCGGCGGGACACTGCCGGTGTTCACTTCGATCGATGGAGAACAGGGAACGGGGTACGCGTTAGACGTAGATGGCAACGTTTGGGCCTGGGGATACAACAAGTACGGCCAGCTTGGTGACGGCACCACCACCAACTCGTCGAGACCCGTCCAAGTGCAAGCCGCATCTGGGACGCTGCCGGTGTTCACCGCCATCGCTGCAGGACAATACGCGGGGTACGCGCTGGATGTGGACGGCAACGTGTGGGCCTGGGGCAACAACGAGTACGGGATGTTGGGAAACGGCAGCTACGCCACCTCGTCGAGACCCGTCCGCGTGCAGGCCGCCGTTGGGGAGACTCTGCCTGTGTTCACCGCCATCGCCGCAGGATGGCAAGCGGGGTATGCGTTGGACGAAACCGGCGGCGTCTGGGCCTGGGGGCGCAACTTTGAGGGCCAGTTGGGCAACGACACCACCGGAATCGGAGCATACTCACTCAATCCCGTCCAAGCACAGGCGACTTTGGAGCAAGTGCAGGCGACGGTGGAGAGTGTGACGTTCGGGGGGGTTGCTGGGAAAGGCCTGTTCCAGGATGGTGGGACGTGGACGGTGACTACCCCGCCTGGGTGTGGTCCAGTGGACGTCACGGTTCGCTACCACGGCGCCAACCAACCCTCCTCAACGGTCACATTTCCGGGTGGGTTCACTTTCGGAAGTCCCCCGTCATTCACAGCTCAGCCAGTGTCAGCGACGCTACCGCCTGGGGGCGTTTTCACGGCGTCGGTGGAGGCAAGAGGTGACCCTGTTCCGAACGTCCGCTGGCAGGTGCTAACGGGTAGGACCTGGGTGGACGTGCCCGGAGCGACCGGCACCGTCCTGCGTGCACGCCCAACAGCGTCCACGACCTACCGTGCAGTCGCAACCAACTGCTGGACAGACCTAGAAAAGTCGGCGTACACCGCCATTTCGGCCACGACAACCGCCGTCCTGACGGCACCATCCCCATCAGCCACGGACCCGCCGGCGTCTCCAAAGGGCACGAAGGTGGCTGTGTCGATGAGCAAGGTGACGATGGTGAAGAACACGACTCTCAAGGTTGTCCTGCCGGCGGGCTTGGCGGGTGGGGGAGTGGGGCTGTCGTGGTCGTCGAGTAGTCCGAAGGTTGCCACAGTCAACACCACGGGGGTTATCACAGCCCGTCAGCCCGGTCGGACGGTCGTCACGGTGAGCACACCAGCCGGGGGAGCAGCCAAGCTGACAGTCACCGTGGTCTCTAAGGCGGTCAAGGCGAAGGCGGTGCAAGCCACGCTCAAGGGCGCAGGGGTCAAAGGCTCGAAGAATGGGAAGACCAAGATGAAGGTTGGCAAGACTGCCCGCCTGTCTGTCCAGCCGTCGCCCGCGGGTGCGACCTTGAAGAAGATGCCCACTTTCAAGTCTTCGAAACCCAAGGTCGCCTCGGTCGATAGGACCGGCCTGGTCACCGCCAACAAGAAGGGCAAAACCAAGATCACCGTCAGGCTCGCCGGCAGGAAGACCACCATCGTCGTCCACGTCACCTGACAGCCCACGCCCCTCGACCTTCGAGGGCCGCCGCCCTGTCCGGTTGTGTTCTCGTGGTCGCGGCTATCACTCTTGAGAGGGCGGGTCCGTCTCGGCACACCCGGGCGTCGCCGACGTGCCGGCGGGGTGTAAGCCGGGTCCGGTCGCTCGGTCGTTTGACAGGGGGATTGGGGTGGGGGACCATTACCAGTCACGCGCCCCTAGGTGGGCACCGCCGCCTCTGCTGGCGGTTGACCATCAGTTGACAGAATGGACTGGACCGATGCCCCGCACCACCCGTCGTCTTCTTCTTCCCATCGCCGCGTTCACAGCGCTAACACTGCTGGCCAGCGGCGGCCTGCTCTCACCCGCCACCGGGACCGGTGACGTGGCGGACACTCAACACGGTGGGACAGTCCCCACTCCAGGAGCAGGGCCGGCAGCGGGAGGCACGACAGTCAATGGGATGACTCCACCCGAGTTCACTTCGATCGCCGCAAGAGCCTCGTCAGGGTGCGCGTTGGACGTAGACGGCAACGTGTGGGCCTGGGGATACAACAGCGACGGCCAGCTAGGCAACGGCACCAGCGGTACCGGGACAAACTCGTCGTGGCCGGTCCGGGTGCAGGCCGCCCCTGGTGAGACCGTGCCACCTTTCGCTGCCATCGCCGAAGGAGCCGGCACGGGGTACGCGTTGGACGAGACTGGCAACGTGTGGGCATGGGGAGACAACTACTACGGGCAACTAGGCAACGGCACCGGCGGAGGTTACGGATCCCATTCGTCGAGACCCGTCCAAGTGCAAGCCGCCCCTGGTGAGACCGTGCCACCTTTCACTGCCATCGCCGCAGGAGCCGACACGGGGTACGCGCTGGACGAGACTGGCAACGTGTGGGCGTGGGGACGCGGCAACTACGGCGCGTTGGGCAACGGCACCACCACCAACTCGTCGAGACCGGTTCGGGTGCAGGCCGCCCCTGGTGAGACCGTGCCCCCTTTCACTGCCATCGCCGCAGGAGCCGACACGGGGTATGCGTTGGACGTGGACGGCAACGTGTGGGCCTGGGGAGACAACCTCTGGGGGCAGTTAGGCAACGGCGCCAACATGGACTCGACGAGACCCGTCCAGGTACAAGCAGCCGCTGGTGCACTCCCGACGTTCACCGCGATCGCCGCAGGACAGCAGACGGGGTATGGGTTGGACGTGGACGGCGACGTGTGGGCCTGGGGATACAACTCAGGCGGTCAGTTGGGCAACGGCACTACCGTCCGTTATTCAACAAGGCCAGTTCGAGTGCAAGCCAACTCGGGCATACTGCCGGTGTTCACTTCGATCGGCGCAGGATACGCCACGGGGTATGCGTTGGACGAGTATTCCAACGTGTGGGCCTGGGGAGCGGGCAGCTACGGCCAGTTGGGCAACGGCACCCAAGTGAATTCTGCGTGGCCGGTCCGGGTGCAGGCCGCCCCTGGCGAGACTCTTCCGGTGTTCACTGCCATCGCCGCAGGACTTTACACGGGGTATGCGTTGAGTGAGACCGGCGGCGTGTGGGCCTGGGGAGGCAACCAGTCCGGTCAGTTGGGCAACGGCACCACCATCGTCGGTTCGCTGTGGCCGCTCCAAATGCAGGCGACGGTGGGTAGTGTGACGTTCGGGGGCGTTGCGGGGACAGGTTTGTCTCAAGGTGGGGGGGGCTGGTCTGTGACGACTCCGGCTGGGTGTGGCCCGGTCCCCGTGAAGGTCTCCTACGGCTTCGGGGCGGTGGCGGATCAGAGCGCTGACGTGGGCTCCTTTACGTTCGGCCAGCCTTCTCAGTTCACCGCCCACCCGGCGTCGGGTCCGCTTCAGGATGATGGACTGTTCACGGCCCGGGTTTCGGCATCTGGTGATCCAGAGCCGACGATCCAGTGGCAGACAAGTACCTGGACTGGTCATTGGGTTGACATTCCTGGGGCCACAGGCTCGACGTTGTCCGTCCGGCCGCCTGTCGGCACCCAGTTCCGGGCGGCGGCCACCAACTGTTGGACCGACCTGGACGAGGTGGCGTACACCGCGTATTCGGACACAGCAACAGCCACGGCAGCCTCTGTCTCCCCGTCCGCCCCTCCCTCCGCTTCCCCGTCGGTTTCCGGCGCCTCTCCTTCCCCGTCGCTCCCTCCCCACACTGCGAAGGCAACAGCGGTGGCGTTGGCGATGAAGAAGCTGACGATGAAGAAGAACACGACCCTAAGAGCCGTCGCCCTGGCCTACCCAATCTCTCTGGGCGCCAAGCTGTCGTGGACCTCAAGTAATCCGAAGGTCGCCAAGGTCAGTCCCACAGGCAAGATCAAGGCTCTCAAGCCCGGCCGGACGGTGATCACCGCGAAAGCTGAGAACGGCAAGCTGGCTCGCCTCAAGGTCACCGTGGTCGCCAAGGAGACCAAGGTCAAGACCGTCAAGGTCGCGCTGAAGGGCGTAGGAGTCCGGGCTTCGAAGTCAGAGAAGATCGTGGTCAAGAAGGGCAAGACTGCCCGCTTGTCGGTCCTACCGAACCCGCAGGGCGCAACCTTGACGAAGATGCCCACCTTCAAGTCCTCCAAACCCAAAGTCGCCTCTGTGGACAAGACCGGCCTGGTCACAGCCAACAAGAAGGGCAAAACCAAGATCACCATCAGGCTCGCGGGCAAGAAGACAACCCTCCTCATCCACGTCATCTAGCCGCGCACCAACATGTGCGCCCGTCCCCACCAGATTCACAACACGCACGATGACGGCCCTCGCGTCCCGCTCGCTATGTCGCCTCCCACGGGTTGAGCACCGCCAGGGCTGGGATGTCTTCAAAGTCTCTGACGTTCCGTGTCACCAACGTCATGCCGCGCACCAGGGCGGTCGCGGCGATGAGCGTGTCAATCGAGCCGCGTGTCCTCAGTAGCCGCAAGGGTGCGCAGACTTCGGCTTCGCGATCACCAAATGGAAGCGTTCGGGGCCAAAAGACCTTCACCACCTCCTGATACCAGGCATCGAGGATCTTGCCCTGGTCAGCATCGGTCCGAAGCTTCATAAGGATCCCGGTCCGCAGCTCCATTCGGCTGAGCACGGAGATGTAGCAACGTTCGAGGTTGACACCCCGCTGCCACTGTCGAAACACCTCATCTTGCCTGTGCGGGACACGCAGAGCCGAGACGACGTTGGTGTCGAGAAGGAAGTCGGTCACCATTCGACCTCACGAACCTCGACCTCCCGCGACGGGAGCTCCAGGTCAACGTCCTCGAGACCGGGGATCGCCTCAGCCAGCCTGGTGGCCAGCTCCCACAGTGACTCTCCACGCCGCTGGTGGCCAAGCCTGTACAGACCGATCCCCCCATCGGGCGTTAGTGCGAACTCAATCGGATCGCCCTGCTTCAGCCCGACCCCGTCCAGCAGCCCGCCTGGGACTGTGACCTGGTTCTTTGGCCGAATCGTCAGTACCGACACCACACTCTCCCTCCATCCAACTTTCCAACTATCCTACCAGCCCCGCTCGACGCCGCTTCTGACAGGTCAGGCCTGACCAGATCTCGTAAGGTTGGGGGCATGGTCGCCACAGCAACGCGGAGCGTTGGGGTCTATGAGGCGAGGTCACACTTTTCGAAGCTGCTCGCCGAGGTCGAGGAGGGGGTTGAGATAACGATCACCCGCCACGGAACGCCCGTTGCTCAGATCTCGCGGCCTCAGGGGGTGGAGCGGAAGCCAGGCTTGTGCAAGGACTACGTGGTTCCTGAGGGCTGGGACGAGTGGACCGAGCAGGACGAAAAGGACTGGTACGGACCGTGAGGGCGCTCCCTGACGACCGACAGGGAGACCCAGAAGTACCCCGGGCTGCGTACCGAGTGACAGCGCGGGGTGAGGGCCGCCATCGTGCGCGTTAGTCGTTGGCGGGGGCGAAGAAGACTGCGCCTAGGGGTGGGATGCGGACGGTCGCGGAGTGCGGAAGGCCAGGGGAGGTCTTCGGCGCGGACGCGACCCAGGTTGCCCACCCCGGAGCCTCCGTAGTGCTCGGAGTCGGTGTTGAGGATTTCCAGCCACTCGCCGCCGCGCGGGAGGGCGAGCCGGTCCCGGATGGTTGTGCGCAGGTAGAACTCTCGCGCCTCGTCGGTCTTGGCCCCGGCCATGATCAGCAGGTTGTTGGTCCAAGTGATTCCTCGCAGCAGTGCCGCGAGAATCGGGTTGGCCTGGTGGGTGTGGTTAGTGCCACCCTCCTCATCCACGTCACATAGCCGCGCACCCACACGTGCGCCCGTCCCCACCCGCCTCCGCAAACTGGCCGAGGGGGCGGGCGAGCCCCCACCAGATTCACAACGCGCACGATGACGGCCCTCGCGTCCCGCTCGCTACGGCAACGTTACCAAGGGTCATGGTAACGTTGGAGGGTGAGTGCGACGCTCGATCTGACCGATCCCGTGGACTACGGGCGCTGGGTCCGCACACGGCGCGAGATCCTGGGACTGAGCGGCGCAGACCTGTGCCGACAAGCTCGCATGGCACCGGGGCACCTGTCGGCCATCGAGTCGGGGAGCCGGGGCGCCGGAGACGTTGTGCGCTCACGCATCAACGAGGTTCTGCAGATGCGCCCGCGTCAGGCCGTGGCCAGGAGGGCCGAGCAAATTGCCCAGACGTTTGACCGCTATGGGCAACCGCACCCTCAGGTCTTTGGCTCGGTTGCGCGCGGCGACGACACGCCTGACTCGGACATCGACCTTGTCACCACCTTCGACTCGTCGTTCGGGCTGTTTGCCAAGTATGCGTTGGTGCGCGAACTGCGCGAACTACTGACATTCCCCGTCGATGTGGTGGGAGCAACGGCACCGTTCGTAGGAGCACGCGGGAGGCAAGTGCTGGACGATGCCCACCGCGAGGCTGTCGCCCTGGGGGACGTGAGGTGACGGAGACCGGCCCAAGCCGAGACATCGACGCGCCCCGGAAGCGGGAGGAATCCAACGACGTCGGCGCCTGCACCACGACAGACCAGAGTGCGGAAGCTCACGCCAGAAGGGCGGCCCACGTCGCACTGTACGAGGAGTTTCTTCGCGGCCTTTCGCCACAGGAGAGGAAGAGAGTCGAGGGACGCTTCTGCCGCGACCTCGGCATCAAGGCCAACCGGAGGAGCGCACAGGACCTGAGAGATCTCGCCGACCTCGCCCAGCGCGTTTCCGCAGAGGGCGAGGACGCGTTCTTTTCCGACACGCTGCACGGAGAGGAACGGCGAGGAAACGCGCTGGCCATCCTGCACCGATTCGCCACGATCACCACCGAACACCTCCCCGGTTGGTGGCGGCACGCGCACCCTGAAATCCGCGACAACGTCGACGCGATCCGCGAGCTTCGCAACGCCATGCATGCATACCACGACATCGAGGAGCGCGAAATCTACAACGAGTTCGTCCGCCTTCCGCACCTCATCGCCACACTTGACCTCAGCGTCTTGGAGACCGAATAGGACTGGTACGGACCGTGAGGGCGCTCCCTGACGACCGACAGGGAAATCCAGAAGTACCCCGGGCTGCTCCACCTCCTCCCCCCGCGCCGATTGTGGCGAAAGCTGCCCTCCAAGAGCGCCGACAGCGGTAGCAAAGGGCGGCTTTCGCCACAATCGGCGCGGGGGAGGCGGCGCCTGGGGGCGGGTGGGTTGGTTGTTGGTGGGGGTGTCAGGTGACTTGGATGAGCAGGGTTGTCTTCTGGCCGGCGAGGGTGACCTTGATCTTGGTTTTGCCCTTCTTCTTAGCGGTGACCAGGCCGGTCTTGTCCACAGAGGCGACTTTGGGTTTGGAGGACTTGAAGGTTGGCATCTTCGTCAGGGTCGCGCCCTGCGGGTTCGGTAGGACCGACAAGCGGGCCACCTTGCCCTTCTTGACCACGATCTTCTCGGACTTCGAAGCTCGGACTCCAACGGACTTCAAGGCGACCTTGACGGTCTTGACCTTGGCCTCCTTTGCGACCACGGTGACCTTGAGGCGAGCCAGCTTGCCGTTCTCAGCTTTCGCGGTGATCACGGCCCGGCCGGGCTTGAGAGCTTTGATCTTGCCTGTGGGGTTGACCTTGGCGACCTTCGGATTACTTGAGGTCCACGACAGCTTGGCACCCTGAGAGATTGGGTAGGCCAAGGCGACGGCTTTCAGGGTCGTGTTCTTCTTCATCGTCAACTTCTTCATCGCCAACCCCACCGTTGTCGCCTTCGCGGTGTTGGGAGGAAGCGACGGGGAAGGAGAGGCGCCGGGAACCGACGGGGAAACAGAGGCTGCCGTGGCTGTTGCTTTGCCCGAATACGCGGTGTACTTCGACGAATCCAGGTCTGTCCAACAGTTGGTGGCCACCGCCCGGAACTCGGTGCCGACAGGCGGCCGGACACTCAACGTCGGCCCTGTGGCCCCGGGAAGGTCAACCCAACGACCAGGCCAGGTCGTCCACATTTGCCACTGGATCTTCGGCTCTTGATCACCAGACGCCGAGACTCTTGCGGTGAACTGCCCATCAGCCTGAAGCGGACCCGACGACGGCTGAACGGTGAACCTGGGGGGCGCGCCGAAGGTGAAGACACCCGCGCTTGCCGTCCAGTTTCCTGCGGACTCAAAACCGAAGGTGACCACCACCGGGACCGGACCACACCCCGCCGGAGTGATAACCGTCCACGTCCCGCCATCTTGATACAGGACCTTCGCCGCGATCCCGCCAAACGTCACCGACTTGACCGTAGCCCAGATTCTGAGAGGCCACGACGACCTCGTGGTGGTGCCGTTGCCCAACTGGCCGGAGCCGTTGTCTCCCCAGGCCCAGATGCCACCGTCCTCACTCAACCCATACCCCGAACTGCCTCCTGCGGCGATGGCGGTGAAACGTGGCAGCGTCCCCGAGGCGGCCTGCACCCTCACTGGCCGCGACGAGTTCGTGGTGGTGCCATTGCCCAGCTGGCCGAAGCTGTTGGATCCCCAGGCCCAGATGCCACCGTCCTCACTCAACCCATACCCCGTACTGCCTCCTGCGGCGATGGCGGTGAAACGTGGCAGCGTCCCCGAAGAGGACTGCACCCTCACCGGCCGCGACGAGTTGGTGTTGATGCCATTGCCCAGCTGGCCGGAGTTGTTGTATCCCCAGGCCCAGATGTCACCGTTCTCACTCAACCCATACCCCGTGGTGCCTCCTGCGGCGATCGCGGTGAAACGTGGCAGCGTCCCCGAAGCGGCCTGCACCCTCACCGGCCGCGACGAGTTCGTGGTGGTGCCATTGCCCAGCTGGCCGGAGTTGTTGTATCCCCAGGCCCAGATGTCACCGTTCTCACTCAACCCATACCCCGTATAGCCTCCTGCGGCGATCGCGGTGAAAAATGGCAACGTCCCCGAAGCGGCCCGCACCCTCACCGGCCGCGACGAGTCCGTGGTGTCGCCATTGCCCAGCTGACCGAAGCCGTTCAATCCCCAGGCCCAGATGTCACCGTCCTCACTCAACCCATACCCCGTAAAGTCTCCTGCGGCGATCACGGTGAAACGTGGCAACGTCCCCGAGGCGGCCTGCACCCTCACCGGCCGCAACGAGCTCGTGGTGGTGCCATTGCCCAACTGGCCGTTGTGGCCCTCTCCCCAGGCCCAGACGCGACCATCCTCACCCAACCCATACCCCGTAGTACCTCTTGCGGCGATCGCGGTAAAACGTGGCAACGTCCCCGAGGCGACCTGCACCCTCACCGGCCGATACGAGTTGGTGGTGGTGCCATTGCCCAACTGGCCGGAGCCGTTGTATCCCCAGGCCCAGATGCCACCGTCCTCACCCAACCCATACCCCGTACCGCTTCCTGCGGCGATCGCGGAAAACCCAGGCGTCGGAGTCACCCCACTGACCTTCGTCTCCCCACGGGGCGTACCCTCCATCGGCGATGCGGGAGGAATCGCCCCCACCGTCGGCGCGCACACCGCCCCCAGCCCAACGACCAGCACACCAGCGACAAGGACATGAACCGTCTTTGGAGTCATCCCCCGACTCTACTCCCGCTGTCAACACTCGCCCCTCCCGGAGCAGATCCAAGGCGAGGGCCGCCGTCGTGCGCTTTGGTTGCGGGCGGGGGGCGGGTGGGTTGGTCGTTCTCCGTGGGTGTCAGGTGACTTGGATGAGCAGGGTTGTCTTCTTGCCGGCGAGGGTGACCTTGATCTTGGTTTTGCCCTTCTTCTTAGCGGTGACCAGGCCGGTCTTGTCCACAGAGGCGACCTTGGGTTTGGAGGACTTGAAGGTGGGCATCTTCGTCAGGGTTGCACCTTGCGGGTTCGGTAGGACCGACAAGCGGGCCACCTTGCCCTTCTTGACCACGATCTTCTCTGACTTCGAAGCCCGGACTCCAACGGACTTCAAAGCGACCTTGACGGTCTTGACCTTGGTCTCCTCAGCGACCACGGTGACTTTGAGGCGAGCCAGCTTGCCGTTCTCAGCTTTCGCGGTGATCACGGCCCTGCCGGGCTTGAGAGCTTTGATCTTGCCTGTGGGGCTGACCTTGGCGACCTTCGGATTGCTTGAGGTCCACGACAGCTTGGCACCTTGGGCGATTGGGTAGGCCAAAGCGACGGCTTTCAGGGTCGTGTTCTTCTTCATCGTGAGCTTCTTCATCGCCAACCCCACAGCTGTTGCCTTCGCAGTGTTGGGAGGAAGCGACGGGGAAACAGAGGCTTTGCCCGAATACGCGGTGTACTTCGACGAATCCAGGTCTGTCCAACAGTTGGTGGCCACTGCCCGGAACTCTGCGCCGACAGGCGGCCGGACGGACAACGTCGAGCCTGTGGCCCCAGGCACGTCAACCCAATGACCAGGCCAGGTCCACACCTGCCACTGGATCTTCGGCTTTCGATCACCAGACGCCGAGACTCTTGCGGTGAACTGCCCATCAGCCTGAAGCGGACCCGACGTCGGATGAACGGTGAACCTGGGGGGCGCGCCGAAGGTAAAGACATCCGCGCTTGCCGTCCAGTTCCCTTCGGACTCAAAACCATAGGTGAGCACCACCGGGGCGGGACCACACCCCGACGGAGAGTCCACCGACCATCGTCCCTCCCCTGCGTAAAGGTCCTTTCCCGCTGTCCCGCCGAACGTCACCGACTTGACCGTCGTCCAGATTCGCCTCGGCCGCGACGAGTTCGTTTTGGTGCCGTCACCTAACTGGCCGTAGCCGTTGGCTCCCCAGGCCCAGGTGTCACCGTCCTCACTCAACCCATACCCCGCTCCGCCTCCTGCGGCGATCGCGGTGAAACGTGGCAACGTCCCCGAGGCGGCTTGCACCCTCACCGGCCGCGACGAGGTCGTGGTGGTGCCATTGCCCAACTGGCCGGAAATGTTGAGTCCCCAGGCCCAGGTGTCACCATCCTCACTCAACCCATACCCCGTACCGCCTCCTGCGGCGATCGCGGCGAAACGTGGTAACGCCCCCGAAGCGGCCTGCACCCTCACCGGCCGCGACGAGTTCGTTTTGGTGCCGTCACCCAACGAACCGAAGCTGTTGAGTCCCCAGGCCCAGATGCCACCATCCTCATCCAACCCATACCCCGCATCGCTGCCTGCGGCGATCGCGGTGAAACGTGGCAACGTCCCCACAGTGGGCTGCACCCTAATCGCCCGCGACGAGTCCGTGGTGGTGCCATTACCAAACTGGCCGAAGAAATTGAATCCCCAAGCCCAAATGACACCGTCCTCACTCAACCCATACCCCGTACCGCTTCCTGCGGCGATCGCGGCGAAACGTGGTAACGCCCCCGAAGCGGCCTGCACCCTCACCAGCCGCGACGAGTCCGTGGTGCTGCCATTACCCAACTGGCCGGAGTTGTTGGATCCCCAGGCCCAGATGACACCGTCCTCACTCAACCCATACCCCGTACCGCCTCCTGCGGCGATCGCGGCGAAACGTGGTAACGCCCCCGAAGCGGCCTGCACCCTCACCGGACGCGACGAGTCCGTGGTGTTGCCGTTGCCCAACTGTCCGTGGAAGTTGTATCCCCAGGCCCAGATGCCACCGTCCTCACCTAACCCATACCCCATGGAGGTTCCTGCGGCTATCGCGGTGAAACGTGGCAACGCCCCCGAAGCGGCCTGCACCCTCACCGGCCGCGACGAGTCCGTGGTGTTGCCATTACCCAGCTGGCCGGAGCTGTTGTGTCCCCAGGCCCAGATGCCACCGTCCTCATCCAACCCATACCCCGTACCGCTTCCTGCGGCGATCGCGGTAAACCCAGGTGTCGGAGCCACCCCACTGACCCTCGTCCCCCCACCAGCCGCACCCTCCATCGGAGACACGGGAGGAATCGCCCCCATCGTCGGCGCACACACCACCCCCAGCCCAACCACCAGCACACCAGCGACAAGGACATGAACCGTCTTTGGAACCATCCCCCGACTCTACTCCCGCTGTCAACACTCGCCCCTCCCGGAGTAGATCCAAGGTGAGGGCCGCCATCGTGCGCCTTGGTCGCGTGCGGGGCGGGGGGCGCCATCGTGCGCGTTAGTCGTTGGCGGGGGCGAAGAAGACTGCGCCTAGGGGTGGGATGCGGACGGTTGCGGAGTGCGGAAGGCCTGACCAGGGGAGGTCTTCGGCGCGGACGCGACCTAGGTTGCCCACCCCGGAGCCTCCGTAGTGCTCGGAGTCGGTGTTGAGGATTTCCAGCCACTCGCCGCCGCGGGGCAGGGCGAGCCGGTAGCCCTCGTGCGGGGTGCCAGCGAAGTTGATGACGATGGCGACATCGCCTCCGCTCGGATCGCGCCGAACGTAGGACAAGAGGTTGCGGCCTGAGTCGTTGGCGTCAATCCATTGGAAGCCGGCGGAGTCGAAGTCCTCCGCCCACAGGGCCGAGCGCTCGCGGTAGATCCGGTTGAGGTCGCGGACGAGGTTGGTGATTCCGGCGTGCTGGGGGCGGTCGAGCAGCCACCAGTCGAGGGAGCCGTCGGCGTGCCACTCCTGTTCCTGGGCGAACTCGCCCCCCATGAAGAGCAGCTGCTTGCCGGGGTGGGACCACTGGTAGGCGAGGAGCGCGCGGACGCCGGCGAGCTTTTGCCACTGGTCGCCGGGCATCTTCGAGTAGAGGGATCCCTTGCCGTGAACCACTTCGTCATGGGAGAGCGGCAGGACAAAGTGCTCCGAGAAGGCGTACACCATGGAGAACGTGACTTCGCCGTGGTGATAGCGGCGGTTGACCGGGTCTTCCGAGAGGTAGCGAAGGGTGTCGTTCATCCACCCCATGTTCCATTTGAGGCCAAACCCTAGGCCGCCGACCGTGGTCGGAGCTGTGACGCCCGGCCAGGCGGTGGACTCCTCGGCGACTAGCACGACTCCGGGGTTGCGCTTGTAGGAGGTCGCGTTGACCTCTTGGAGCAGCGAGATCGCTTCGAGGTTCTCTCGGCCTCCGAAGGCGTTGGGGGTCCACTCTCCGCTCTCGCGTGAGTAATCGAGGTAGAGCATTGAGGCGACGGCGTCCACCCTCAGGCCGTCTGCGTGGAACTCCTCCATCCAGTAGGTGGCGTTGGCCATGAGGAAGTTGCGGACCTCGACGCGCCCGTAGTTGAAGACGAGCGTTCCCCAGTCGGGATGCTCGCCGCGCTGCGGGTCGGGGTACTCGTAGAGGGCAGTGCCGTCGAACCGGGCCAGGGCGAAGGCGTCCTTGGGGAAGTGGGCCGGCACCCAGTCGATGATGACGCCGATGCCCGCCTGGTGGAGCTTGTCTACGAGGAAGCGGAAGTCGTCTGGCGTCCCAAACCGGGCCGTGGGCGCGAAGTAGGAGGAGACCTGGTAGCCCCACGACCCTCCGAAGGGATGCTCGGCGACGGGCAGGAACTCGACGTGGGTGAACCCCAGATCAGTTACGTAGGCCGGCAGCTCCTCGGCGAGATCTCGGTAGGTCAGACCCTGCTTCCACGATCCAATGTGGATCTCGTAGATCGACGTGGGCCCCATGTGGGCGTTGGTGCTGCGCCGCTTCTCCAGCCATTGCGCGTCGTTCCACTCGTGATGCCGACGGGTGACGACGGAGGCCGTCGCCGGAGGGATCTCGGTGGCCTTGGCCATGGGGTCAGCTTTTTGGAGCCAGGAGCCGTCGCGGGCCTGGATCTCATACTTGTAGCGTGCCCCGACGCCGACTCCGGGAAGGAAGATCTCCCAGACGCCGGCGGCCCCCAAGGACCTCATGGCGGTGGCCCCCGAGGTCCACGAGTTGAAGTCTCCGACGACCTGGACTGCCTGGGCATTGGGCGCCCAGACCGCGAACGCTGTCCCCTCGACGGGGCCGTGATCTGTGTCGATCGTCAGGATCCGGGCTCCCAGCGCATCCCACAGTCGCTCGTGGCGACCCTGGGAGAACAGGTGGAGATCAAGCTCTCCGAGCGTGGGAAGGAACCGATAGGGCTCGTCATGGACCGTGGTCAACTCGCCGTAGGTCACCTCGACTCGATAGTCGGGGACATCATCGCCTGCGATGGTGGCGACCCAGATGCCATCCTGTTCGTGGGTGGCGGGGACGGGGTGGGTGGTGGGGTCTGTGTCGATCTCGCCGTCTTGGTTGCCGGCGGCGATGAGGAAAGTGACCTGGTCAGCGAGCGGACGCAGCGTCCTGATCGTGATAGTCCTGTCGATCAGGTGGGCTCCTAGAACCGAGTGCGGGTCGTAGTATGCGCCGGCGGCAACGGCAGCCAGTGTTGCGGAGTTTACGGGAGCGGGTTCAAGCTGCCTCTTCACCATGGGGGCACGGTAGCACTTGCTCAGGGCATGGTCGGCGATAGGGTGCGGGCGTGACCGAAAGAGATTCTGCGCTCTCGCCTACGGCTGGGGTTGGGCCGTGGGATGGGCCCGTTCCTCATGACCACCACTTTGACCCTGACCTGTTGGAACGCGGCGACGCGCGAAACGTTGTCGACCGCTACCGGTACTGGACGGAGGAGGCGATCGCCAACGACCTCGCCCGACGCAGTCACCCGTTCCATGTTGCAGTGGAGAACTGGGAGCACGACTTCAACATCGGGTCGATTGTGCGCACCGCCAATGCCTTCGCCGCCCGGGGTGTCCACATTGTCGGAAGGCGCCGATGGAACCGGCGCGGGGCCATGGTTACGGACCGCTACCTCCCCGTTCACCACCATCCGAACGTGGCGGCGCTCGCGGCCTGGGCCGAGGCCGAAGGCGTCGAACTCCTGGGAATCGACAACCTCCCCGGGGCTGAGCCCATCGAGACAGCTGAGATTCCCGAGTCGGTGGTCCTGCTCTTTGGCCAGGAGGGCCCGGGTCTGACAAGCCAGGCCCAGGCAGCCTGTTCGCGCCTCCTGGAGATCACCCAGTACGGGTCTACCCGCTCCCTCAACGCCGGAGCTGCCGCCGCCATCGCCATGTACGCCTGGGCAACCCGACACGCTCCGGGGCAACCTGACGCTTAGGCGGGGTCGTTGGGTGCTGCGTGCCGGCCGCCGCGATGGGGAGGCGGATCGGGGGTCGCGGTGTTGCGCTTGACGGAGACGCGCACCACCCGTGGCGGTTCGAACGCGCCGGGAGGGGTGTTCACTGGAACGGGCGGCGGGGGAGGAGCCGGTCGCCCCACCAACGGCGGCGGCAGGGAGGGAAGCACCGCTTCGGGCTCGATTGGCTGGATCGGCTGGTGGAGTCTTGGGTGGAAGGGTCCTGCTGGGCCTAAGGGAATGGCTTCGGCGGCAGGATGGGGGAGTCTGGGAAGAGACGGGTGAGTTTGGTACAGCTCGGGGGGTGGGA
>WQYN01000039.1 GCA_009781225.1 Micrococcales bacterium
CAACTCCAACACCGCATCCGTGTGCATCGCAGCGACATCCCCAAACCCACCAAACACCACTCCGGCGCCCCCCACAGGAGCTGAAGACACAGTGCCCACCGCCCCCACACCCCCGGGCACGCCGGCCACCACCCCGCCACCCCCAGCCGGGGCGGGACCCTGAGTCGTCGAGTGCGTCGTCACACTACCAGTGTACACACGTTCGCGGTTGTCGTCAACTCGAACTGAGCCCCGAATCCCGCCCACCCACCACCTTCTACCTCACACGTCATTCCTATCACACACCACGGACATGACCGGAGTACCGCCCACCACCCTCCGCTGTCAACGCCCATGACGCCACACAACGACAGTTACCCACACCCACAATACGGTTGTGGACACCGCCACCCAGGAGGCCGCCAGTGACGTCGGGAGGAGGAGCTACTTGACGTGGATGGTGAGGGTGGTTTTCTTGCCGGCGAGGGTGACGGTGAGTTTGGTCTTGCCTTTCTTCTTGGCGGTGACCAGTCCGGTCTTGTCCACGCTGGCGATCTTGGGTTTGGTGGACTTGAAGGTGGGCATCTTCTTGAGTGTGGCGCCCGGCGGGCTTGGTGCCACTGTCAGGCGGGTCGTCTTGCCTTTCTTGAGCTTGATCATGCTGGTCTTGGCGGCTTTGACCGCCTTGGTCTCGACGGCTTTGGAGACCACGGTGACCTTCAATCGGGCTAGCTTCCCGTTGTTGGTTTTCGCGGTGATTACCGCACGACCGGGCTTGAGAGCCGTGATCTTCCCGGATGCGCTGACCTTGGCGACCTTCGGCCTGCTTGACGACCACGTCAGAGTGGTTTTCGCACTCGCCGGGTAGGCCAACCAGACGGCCTTGAGCGTCGTGTTCTTCGTCATCGTCAGCTTCTTCATCGCCATCGTCACTGTCTTGGCGAACTGCGGCGAGACGGGAACCGACGGTGAGCTCGAAGGTGAGCTTGACGGTGAGCGGACGATGACGGACGCTGGGGTCGAATACACAGTGAACGACGCTGGGGTTGACCAGCAGTTGGTGGCCACCGCTCGGTAGTCAGTGGTCACCAGGGGTCGGTCTGTCAGCGCTGTTCCACTTGCTCCAGGCACATCGGTCCAGTTGCCCGTCCCCGTACGCGATTGCCACTTGACTGCTGGCAGCGGATCCCCCGCGACGCCTACCATGGTGGTAAACGTCCCGCCAGCAGCCACCGTGCCTGACGTGGGTTGGGCTGTGATGACTGGTGGCGCACCGAAGCCAAAAACGCCAGTTGCGGACGCGGGATCTGCTTCTTCCCCGAAACTAAAGGTGAGGGTGACTGGGACCTGGCCGCACCCGGCTGGAGCGGTCGCCACCCACCTCCCACCACCAGAGAACAGGTCGCCTCCCGCAAGCCCACCGAAACTCACGCCACGGGCCGTCGGCAACACCAACGCCGGCCACAGCGAATGCGTGGTGGCGCCGCTGCCCAACTGGCCGTTGAGGTAGGATCCCCATGACCAGAGGTGGCCATCTTCATCGAGCGCATGCCCGGTCGAACCGCCCGCGGCGATCGTGGTGAAAGGTGGCAGCTCCCCGGAGAAGGCGGCTTGCACCAACACCGGCCACAACGACCTGGTGGTGGTGCCGTTACCCAACAGGCCGGAGGAGTCGTTGTATCCCCAAGCCCGGACCTTGCCGTCACCATCCAGCGCGTACCCCGTGCCGTCTCCTGCGATGATCGCGGTGAAAGCCGGCAGCGTCTCTGAGTTGGATTGCACCCGTACCGGCCACGGCGAGTTAGCGGTCGTACCGATCCCCAACTGGCCGGAGCTGTTAAGCCCCCAAGTCCGGATGCTGCCGTCAACACCCAATGCGTACCCCGTGAAGCTTCCTGCGGCGATCGCGGTGAAAGCCGGCAGCGTCTCTGAGTCGGATTGCATCCGAACCGGCCCCAGCGAATCCGAAAAGGTGCCGATCCCCAGCTCGCCGTAGCCGTTACGCCCCCACGCCCAAACGGCCCCATCCTCAGCCAACGCATACCCCATGACCGATCCCCCGGCCACCGCAGTGAAAGACGGCAACACCTCCGAGCCGACGGCCTTGACCAAGACGGGCCACAACGAGCCTGTGGTCGTGCCGTCCCCCAACTGGCCGTAGCCGTTGACCCCCCACGCCCAGATACGGCCGCTCTCGTCAATCGCATACCCGGCGTTAGATCCTGCGCCGATCGCAGTGAAAGACGGCAAAACCCCATAGTCGGTCTGCACTCGAACTGGCCACAACGACCTGGTAGTCGTTCCAACACCCAACTGGCCGTCGCCGTTGTTCCCCCACGCCCACATGTGACCATCCTCATCCAAGGCGTACCCCGACGACCCGCCCGCCGCAATCGCAGTGAACCGCGGCAGCATCCCAGTCCCAGGCCGCACCAACACCGGCCACGACGAGTTCACCGTGGTGCCGTTCCCCAACTGGCCTTCGGCGTTGCGGCCCCACGCCCAGACGCGCCCCTCCTCGTCCAAGGCGTACCCCATGCTAGCCCCCTTCGCGATCGCAGTGAAGCGTGGTGGAACCACCCCGCTCACCTCCACACTCGCACCAGCCGCAGCAGACGATGGCGAGACAGCAACCGGCGCCGAGGCCGACGGCGACGAAGAACGCACCACCACCGACGCAACCGCAGAAGTAGCAGTATTCGACGTCGAAGTCGACCAGCAGCTCGTGGCCACTGCCCGATAGCTGGTGTCCACCAAGGGTCGAACAGTCAACGTCGAACCGGTCGCACCGGGAACATCAGCCCAACCACCTGCCCCCGCCCGCGACTGCCACTTCACCGACGGTGCCGGATCCCCGGTAGCCACCACCGACGTGGTAAACACCCCACCAGTAACCACCACACCTGAGGGAGGCACGGTCGAAATAGTCGGCGGGTTCCCAAACCGAAAATCATCGATGACCGCCTGATGGTCTTGCCCCAACCCGAAACCATAGGTGACCACCACCGGGACTCGACCGCATCCTGCAGGAGTCGTCGCCGACCACACTCCGCCACTCGATGACAAGCCAGTCCCCGCCACCCCGCCAAAGGTCACACCACGCACCGTCGCCGACACCAAGCCTGGCCTCATCGAGTCATCGGTGGTGCCATTACCCAACCCGCCGAAGACGTTGTCTCCCCACGACCAGACGCGGCCGTCCTCATCCAACGCGAACGCCATTTCATGTCCTCCGGTGACCGCGGTGAAAGGTGGCAGCGTCCCAGAGCTGGCTTGCACCTGGACCGGCCACCGCGAGTCCGTTTTGGTGCCGTTCCCTAACTGGCCCCTGTTGTTGGCTCCCCAGGCCCGGATGCTGCCGGCCTCATCCAACGCGTATGCCGCACTATCTCCTGCTGCGATCGCGGTGGACGGCGGCAGTGTCCCTTGCACTCGGACCGGCCACGACGAGTGCGTGGTGGTGCCGTTTCCCAGCTGGCCGTAGTAGTTGTCGCCCCAGTCCCAGATACCGCCGTCCCTATCCAACGCGTACCCTGTCGAGCTTCCGGCGGCGATCGCGGCGAAAGGTGGCAGTGTCCCAGAGCTGGCTTGCACCCTGACCGGCCACGGCGAGTTCGTGGTGGTGCCGTTTCCCAACTGGCCGGAGTTGTTGTATCCCCACGCCCAGACGTTGCCGTTCTCATCCAACGCGTACCCGTTCCTGTTGCCTGCGGCGATTGCCGTGAAAGGTGGCAGTGTCCCAGAGCTTGCTCGCACCCTGACCGGCCACGGCGAGTTCGTGGTGGTGCCGTTCCCCAACTCGCCGGAGTTGTTGTCTCCCCACGCCCAGACGTTGCCGTCCTTGTCTAGCGCGTACCCCGAGGCACCTCCTGCTGCGATCGCGGTGAAAGGTGGCAGTGTCCCAGAGCTTGCTCGCACCCGGACTGGCCACAGCGAGTCCGTGGTGGTGCCGTTGCCCAGCTCGCCCCGCTGGTTGTATCCCCACGCCCAGACATTGCCGTCCTTATCCAACGCGTATCCCGTGTTGCTGCATGCGGCGATCGCGGTGAAAGGTGGCAGTGTCCCAGAGCTGGCTTGCACCCGGACCGGCGACGACGAGCGGTCATAGGTGCCGTTCCCCAAAAAGTTGGCTCCCCACGCCCAGACGTTGCCGTCCTCATCCAACCCGAACCCCGCGGTGCTACCTCCAACAACTTCGATGAACTGCGGCGGAACCGCCCCCCCAACCCTGGCCCCCCCAGCAGCCGGGCCCGACAGCGGCGAAAGAACAGGCGGGAGCTCGGGCTCTGCGCCCACCCCCGGCGCACACACCACCCCCAGCGACACGACAACGAGGGAAGAAAACAGGACACGAGCCGTCTTTGGAGCCATCGCTCAATAGTACCGTCAGGACCCATGAGTATGGACATCCCTCGCATCCACACGATTCGTGAGTCCGAGCACCGGATCCACAACCCGTTCACGCCCACCAAGCTCGCTCGGCTGGGCGAGGTTCTGCGCCTGACACCGGGCACCACCGCGCTTGACCTGGGCAGCGGCTCGGGCGAAATGCTGTGCACGTGGGCGCGCGACCACGGTCTGACCGGAACCGGGGTGGACCTTAGCCCCCTCTTCACTCAACAGGCGCGGGCGCGGGCCGTGGAGCTGGGCGTCGCAGACCGCGTCCGGTTTATCCATGGCGATGCTGCGGGCTATGTCTCGAGCGACGGGCCGGTCGATCTTGCCGCCTGTGTGGGCGCGACGTGGATCGGCGGCGGAGTGGCTGGGACGGTCGAGTTGCTGGCCAAGAGCCTTCGACCCGGCGGGATCATGCTGATCGGCGAGCCCTTCTGGCACCGAACGCCGCCGGACCAGCAGACCGCGGAGCTGTGCGACGCCACCTCGCCGAGCGACTTCCTCCTCCTGCCCGAGCTACTCGCAGGGTTTGGCGACTTGGGGTATGACGTGGTGCAGATGGTGCTTGCTGACCAGGACAGTTGGGACCGCTACCAGGCGGGACACTGGTTCACCATGCGCACCTGGCTCGATACACACCCCGACGACGAGATGTTCGCCGAGGTTCGTGCAGAACTCTCCGCGGACCCCGCCCGCTACGCTCAATACACCCGGGAGTATGTAGGCTGGGGCGTCTTCGCCCTCCGACAGCGCTAGACCCCCGCCGCCCCCAATCGCCGCCCCTCCCCACCGGCGTTGCATTCTGCACCACCAAGAGCTTGCAATCTGCACCATCGAAAGCTTGCAATCGGTACCATGAACAGATTGCATCCTGTATCATAGCCCTGGTCAACGCTAAGGAGATCACATGGCCCTGACTCCCGAGGGATATCGCCCTCGCCTCGTCGATCCGTTAGTCGAGCGGTACCTGCGCCGGTTCGGAGCGGTTGTGATCGAGGGCCCCAAATGGTGCGGTAAGACCTGGACGGGCCTGAATCACGCTTCCTCCATGGTGAGCCTGACGGACCCCGCCGGCGACTTCGCCGCCCGAACCCTGGCTTTGACCGATCCGGCGGCCATCCTCCAGCCCGACGCGGCATCGATGGGTTTGGCCCGCCCGCTACTCATCGACGAGTGGCAAGAAGCCCCCGCCCTGTGGGACGCCGTGCGGCACGGCGTGGATCAAACCCCGGCAAAGGGCCAGTTCATCCTCACTGGCTCGGCAACTCCGGCTGACCACCAGGTCATTCACAGTGGTGCGGGCCGCATGGCGCGACTGCGGATGCGCACCTTCTCGCTTTTCGAGTCCGGTCACTCGAACGGCACCTGCTCCGTGGCCGGCCTGTTCGCGGGCGAGCCTCCCGTCGGCGCCCTCCCCAACTTGACCGTTGCGAAGATCATCGACCTCGCCCTAAGCGGTGGTTGGCCCGCCGGGATGGACGATGACGGCCCGAACCTTGACCTGCCCCTCCAGTACCTGCACACCCTGGCCGAGTCTGACGTCCCGCACGTTGATGGCTCGCGGCGAGACCCGCGCAAGGTTGCCGCCCTGCTGCGATCCCTGGCCCGCAACAACGCCACCGTGGTGTCACAGAACACCCTGGTCGCCGACATTGCGCGTTCAGATCGAGACCCAGCCGTCACCCGTGCCACTCTGGCCCGCTATCTGGATGTGCTCGCCAGGCTCTTTGTTGTTGAGGAGATCCCTGCCTGGAGCCCGACCCTGCGCTCGCGGACTCGCCTGCGCACCTCCCCGAAGGTCCTGCTCACCGACCCGTCACTGGTCATAGCCGCCCTGCGCGCCAGCCCCCAGGCGCTCCTTCGCGACCTTCGGACTCTAGGGTTCGTCTTCGAGGGACTGTGCCTTCGCGACCTCGCCGTCTACTGCACCGCCATCGGCGCAGAGCTGTTCCACTACCAGGACAGCTCGGGCCTAGAGGTCGACGCCATCATTGAGGCCGATGACGGAGCTTGGGGAGCCATCGAGATCAAGCTCGGCGCCCACCAAGAAGACGTCGCCGCCTCCCACCTCCTTCGACTCCGAGACAAGATGCTCGCCGGCAGCCTCCCACCCCCCAGCTTCCTGGCCGTCATAACCGGAACCGGCGCCACCCACCTCCGCCCCGACGGCGTAGTCTGCGCCCCCATCTCCGCCCTAAGGCCCTAAGTTCCCACCGCCCCACGCAGGCGACGAGCGCCGGCGAGGGACGCCATCGTGCGCAAAAACCATCACACTGTGTTATGGTTCTTGCGTGCGCGAAATGGTTGATTCAGTGGACGTGCTGCGTGAGGTGGCGCTCGACCAGCACGGTTTGGTGACCTTCCGGCAGGCGATGAACGCCGGGGTCTCCCAGCCGGCGCTGTCGATGCTGGTCAAGAGGAAACGAGTGGAGCGGGTGGCCCACGGGGTGTACCGCGTGCCACAGGTTCCCGTCACACAATTCGACCCCTTCATGCTGGCGGTTCTGTGGACTGGAGTGCCCGAAGCATGTCTGAGTCACGACACCGCGCTCGCGGGTTGGGAAGTCTCCGACATCAACCCAACGGCGATCCATGTAACCGTCTCGGCCAGGCGTCGCATTCAGCGTGCGGGGGGCGAGGGTTATGTCCTTCACCATGAGGACCTTGAACCCGATCAGATGACGTGGTGGCAGGGGGTGCCGAGCGTGACGATACCGACCGCCATCGTTCAATGTCTCGATACGGGGGTGCCCACCTACCTGGTTCGCCAGGCCATTGAGCGGGCCTCGCGCACCGGCGACCTAACTGCGGGCCAAACCGACGAGCTGACCCGGAGGCTGGAGGCACGATATGCCTGACAGTCCCGCTAGCGGGTACGTCGGGCGCGTGACCGAATTCGCCCGACAAAACTTGGGAGTGCTCCGCCAGGTTATTTGGGCCTCTTAACCTGGCAGAGCACTCCCAAGTTTGTGGGGGTCGGCTGCGGGCTGGGCGTTGTTAGGCGCCGTAGCTGGTGACGCGGTGGAGGAGTTCGGGGGAGCGTTGTTCTAGGGTGCGGGCTCCCCATCGGACGCCTAGCAGGAGAACCAGGGCTCCGATCGCGAGGCCCACGACCAGGGTGATCCAACCGAAGATCACGGCCATCGGGTCGGAAGCCAGGAAGGCTACCAGGGCGAGAATGAACGCTGGCAGGGATACGGAGACTGTCAGGCCCATGGTGGCGCTAGCAGCTGCGAGCTGGGCGCCCGCTGCTCCCTGGGGCTGTTTGAACGGACTGTCGCCCGGCCTGGGAACGGGATACAACCACCGTGTTGAGAGCGCTGACGACACACCCGTTGAGGAGGCGAGAATGCCCAGGCTCAGGCCAAGGAGAGGTGGCAGCCAGTCCCACCGATGGGACGCCATCGTGCTCAAAACAGCGAACAGGATTGTCACGGGCACGCCCATGGCGAGTACGGGAAGCGCACGCCCCCAGCGGTCGGAGCGGCCCGAGACTCCCGTCGCCACGTGTAGGGCGAATGCGGTGTGGTCCATGGCGATGTCGTTGTGGATGGAGAGGCCGAAAACCGAAGCGACCAGCGGCGCGAGGGTGAGCAGGATCGGCGCGATGACGCCATCCTCTTCGGCGGTGCGGGCGGCGACGAGAAGGATGATGGGGAGGGCAGGGACAAGGAGGAGCGACCCCGAGTAGCGGGGATCACGCAGCCAGTACGTTGACGCGCGAGCCGCGACCGCTCCCGTGGGTGTGGCCGGGACGCGGTCAAAGAACCCCAGGCCCTTGATGCGCTTGCGCTTGGTGCCTGCATGGCGGGGTAGTTCTAAGGAGCGGGTGAGCGCTCGGCCCCAGAGCTTCCACAGCGCGGCCAGCGCTGCGGCGGCGATGGCGAACCGCCCCAACGCCACGAGCCACTGACCGGAGTGTGCCGCCTCGGCCATGCCCCAGGGCGCGCCCAGCGGCGTCCACCCGACCACGTTGGAGACGTCTACGAGAGCCAGACGGACCTGCTCAGCGGTCCATTCGACGCCGTCCATCCGTTGAGCGATGATGTTGATGATCGGGCTCAGCCCTAGCATGAGCGCCAAGAAGACAAAGCCGAGAATCTCCTGGGACCGGCGTCTTTGCATGGCGGAGGCGAGGGCGGTTGTGAACGCTCGCGCCCCGATAATGCACAGTGCCACCGCGAGGGGCGCGCCCAATAGCGCCGTGGCGAGGGCAGCCGGTGATCTCAGCCACGCCAACGTGGCACCGAGGGTCGCCAGAACTGTCGCCGCGCCGGGCACGGTCATGATGCTCGCTGCGCTTAGTCCGGCCAGCAGGGGACGACGCGGAATGGCGTAGGTGGCGAAGCGCTGCGGGTCTAGGGTCGCGTCGAGCCCAAAGAAGGCGATAGGAATGAACCACCAGATCAGCACCATCACAGCGCCGATCACCGTGAGAAGCTCCCCTGTCATTTCTGGGGCAAGCCAGCCTCCCGCCGTCGCGCCCACCGTCACCAGTACCACGATTCCCAGAGCGTGGAGCGCGAAAACGACAAAGCCCACTGTCTGCCAGCTGCTCCGTCGGAACGTGTTGGCCATGAGTGTGAGTTTCAGGCGGACGAATGCTGCAACCATGCCAATGCCTCCCCGTCCTTGCGCCCACCCACGAGGTCAACAAATCGGTCTTCCAGGGTCTGCTCGCCGCGGACTTCTTGGACCGTGCCCACGGCGAGGAGATGCCCGCTGGAAATGATCGCCACATGGGAGCAAATGCGCTGCACAAGGTCCATGACATGTGACGACATCACCACCGAGCCGCCTCCAGCAACGTAGTGATGGAGGATGTCGCGGATGTTGGCGGCACCGACGGGGTCCACGGCCTCGAATGGTTCGTCGAGCACCAGGACGCCCGGGGCGTGGATCATCGCGCAGGCCAGCGCGACCTTCTTTGTCATGCCCGCTGAGTAGTCGACTACGTACTTGTCTCGGTCAGCTGTCAGGTCGAACGAGGCGAGGAGGTCGTCGGTGCGCTGCCTCACGGTGTCGCGGTCCATGCCGCGCAGGAGCCCCGCATAGGTCACCAGTTGCGCTCCTGTCAGGCGGTCAAAGAGTCTGACCCCATCAGGGAGAACGCCGAGCATCCGCTTGGCGTCCAGCGTCTGCTGCCACACATCGAGGCCGAGAACGTGGGCAGTGCCATGGTCCGGTCTGAGCAGGCCCGTCGCCATGGAAAGAGCTGTTGTCTTGCCGGCGCCATTCGGCCCGACCAGACCGAAGAAGGACCCGCGCGGCACGTCAAGGTTGAGACCGTGGACGGCGATCGTCTCTCCAAACCGCTTCCAGAGCGTGCGCAGGCTGAGAGCTGCTGTGGGGTCGGGCGGGGGTGGGGGGGACGCGGCGTTTGTGGCCAGGTCAACGACGGTTTGCGCCATGGGCCAACCTCCTCGGCTTGAGATGCAGTTCCACGATACTTGAGGTACTCGTGAGCGGGGCTGTGTGGGTGGTGCGACGTCCGGGTCGACGGTCAGCTGTGCGGACAGCTGGCGTGGCTTGCCGCTTATGCGACGATCTTGTACTTGACTCCGATTGAGTCGTAGGTGGATCGGGCGCGCCGGTCTCGCGTCAGGAGGACTCGGCCGTCGAGGCGGGCTGCCTCTGCGACAAGGGCGTCGTACACCGCACCGCCGACGACGCCCGCATCTGCAAGGCGACGGAGCAGGTCTTCCTGGTCCTGCGGCGTTAACCAGCAGCTTTCGGGAAACGCCGCCTCGATGGCCCGGCGGACATCGGCCGCGACGATCCGGCCCGACTCAGACATGCGGGTCAGCACCGAGTAGGTCTCGAACGCAGCGTGACCGCTCAGTGCGACAGAGCGCCCCCACATCTCGGCGACACACCGATCATGCGCAGAGTGCTCCGCGTCAAGGTAGGCGATGGCAACGCTCGTGTCGGCGGCCCACCGGTCGGGGCTATCTCTGGAGGACATCGCGGAGGTGCTGCACGTCGGCGTCGGTGGTCACGTGACCAGGTCGAGCGGGGAAGTAGGGTCGGCCGTCCTCGGCCCACGCAAGCTGCCTACCAGGCTCCCTTCGCCGCGCGAGCTGTATCGCGTCGTGAAGTACTTCAAGTTCGAGTTGAGTGCCCGGGACGAGGTCCAGGCGGTCGCGAGCGCCCTTGGGGATCACGACCCTTCCTGCCTTGTCAATCGTTACCATCATGGATGGCAGATTACCATGCATCACCCGGTGGCCCGGGAGGCGCCATCCGAAACTTGGGAGTGCTCTGCCAGGTTATTGGGGCCTCTAAACCTGGCAGAGCACTCCCAAGTTTCGTGATAGCGGTGGCGTTGCGCGGCTAGCCGGTCAGGATCTTTAGTACTCGGTCTAGGGCGCGGTCGGGGAGGAGGCGGCGCATGAGGAGGACGGGCTTGGCGCCCATGCCGACGGAGTAGCGGGTGCGGGGTCGCCGCGCCTCGACCGCGCGGACAATGGTCCGTGCCACGACGCCCGGCCCCGACTGCCAGCGCCGCGCCCAGGGCCGGTTGAGGATGCCGGTGACCTTTCCGGCTCGCGCCGCGTACACCCCGGCTCCGGATGACTCGGCCGAGTTTGCGCTGGCCACGATGCTCCATTCGGTGCGAATCGTGCCCGGCTCGATGACGATGACCTCGATGCCAAAGGGTGCCACTTCCTGGCGGAGTGCGTCGCTCAGCGCTTCCATCGCGTACTTCGAGGCGTGGTACCAGCCGCCAAAGGCCGTGGTGAACCGCCCGCCCATCGAGGTCACGTTGACGATCCGTCCCGCCCCGCGCTCGCGCATCCCCGGCAGCACGAGCTTGGCCAGGCGCATGTGCCCGAGCACGTTGACCTCGAGCTGGCGCAACGCTCGGTCCATCGTGACGTCCTCGATGGCTCCGTACTCGCCGTAGCCAGCGTTGTTGACGAGCACGTCGATCCGCCCCTCGGCCTCCAACACGGCCGCCACGGCAGCGTCGGCCGACCCAGCGTCGGTCATGTCCATCACCAGCGGCTTTACCCCCCGCAGCTCGAGCTTGGCCAGGCGCTCCGCCCGGCGCCCGGTGCCGTACACCGTGTAGCCTCGCCCCGCCAGCGCTACTGCCGTCGCCGCTCCGATCCCCGAGGTCGCCCCCGTCACCAGCACCACGTCGCCCATGACCTGCTCCTTCATTGCGCACGATGGCGGCCCTTACCCGCCGTTGTCAACGCACCAGTGTAGGGGGTGGGCCAGCCAGCGGAGGACGGATGGGGAGGTGCGGCGTGGGTTGGGGAGGAGGGCGCTCTGTGGGAGAAGGGGGGGAGGAAGGAGGGGGAGGAAGGAGGGGGAGGGTGCTCTGTGGGAGAAGGGGGCCGCGCGTCGGCGGGACTGGGGTTGGCGCATTACGCCGTGGGAGTAGTTCGGGACTCGCCGAACTGGTTGCGTGGGCGAGGAGATAGAGGCGTGCACGGGTGGTGAACCTGCTGCGTGAGGATGCAAAACGGTCGCAACCGGGCGCCATCGTACGTGGTGTTTTGGGGTGGAGATGCGCTGGTGGTGGAGGGATTTTGGCCGTGTGCCTGCGGAATGGAGCCGGTGGGGAGTTGGTTGGCACGAGCGATCGCCGGCCGTTCGAGCAAGCCGCATGCCCAAATTTCGGCCCGAGGAGCCACTCGGGGCCGAGACGCGACGAGCAAAACCCGAGGCCAGGACCGGCGCGACCAGGACACACTCGGTCCCCTAGGACCACAAGACGCCAAGGAGATGCTTTGCTTCGCTCGACCACGTCCGTCCCCCGCCATCTGCTGACCTTCATTGGCAGTGCCATCGCTCTTCTCGCGCTGACGGTGGCAGGCCTTGTCCCGCTCGCGACGGCTGAGGAGCCGCCCACGGAGAGTCCAAGGGTGCCGGCTCCTAGTGTGCTCTTGAACGATGACGCGGAGGCCGACTCGGCAGCCGACTCCGTGCAACCGCGAGGCTGGTGGGATCCCCAGTGGCTCATGGTCGAGGTTCCCGATGCCCAGCCGGGGGGCGAGGTGCTGTTATCGCAAATCGACCTCGCCGGTGGCCAGGTGTCGTGGAGATTCGCAAGGCTGGGAGATGTTCCCCCATGGCTGACCGATCTGTCGATCTTTGATGAGGTCGGCGGAGTGTCGGATCTTCAGAAGACCGCGTTCTTCGAGACCGATCCGGGACAGGAGTACGTGTTGGGATATGCGGGCGACAAGGTCAACTATTCGCAGGTCAGCGGAGGGTCTGCCCTGGATCCGGCCTATCGTCAGCCCTACGATGCCGCAGCCGTGACAGCGGCGGCTTTCGAAGCCCCGACTGACCTCGCCTATGCCAAGACGATGACCCTGAGCCCCGGTTCAGAGGTGACGGGGACGATCATCACAGCAGGGGGGGAAGCCCTAACCAAGGCGAACGTTGAGATTATGGCCTACGTCCCCTTCATAGACCTCTGGTTTCCCGCGCTCATCAAAGCCCCGCTCGCGAAAGACGGGTCCTTCCGAGCGGGAGTCCTGGCCCCAGGAGTCGCCTACTCGGTGTCCGTCACGCACCCTGACTACGTCACGACGTGGCTCGGAGGAGTCACCGACCCTTTGGACATCGGCGATGAAGAGTTCGCTACCTTCGATGGCGCCGCTATCGGTGAGACCGCAGACGTCGGCGAGATCGCGCTTACTGCCAAGGGTGGCCGGATGGTCATCTCTGCGGAGAAGTTTGCTGGTCTTGGCTCGAACAGCGGCATCGAAATGGGCTACACGAACGTGGGGAACAACGACTGGACGTGGACAAGCCCCAGTGGGTGGGACAGGGGACAGTACAAGACGCCATGGCAAAGTGGACGCCTTGCCCCGGGCGCGTACGCCATCTCCATGATCTATGGCGACCGGAACGCCGGGGCCTACAACCGTGGGGCCTGGGAGGTCGTTGAGGTCAAGGAGGGAGAGACCACGACTTTCACTGCCGATCCCGTCTCCATCCCGAAGGCGGAGCAGGGGTATCCCTTGGATTCCTATCGCTCGGCGATCCGTGGCGACTTGGTGGTCGGAGGGACTGTGTGGGTTGATGCCCGCGACGAGTTCCATGACTGGGACCCCTCGATGCCGACGAACTACTCGAATACCACCTGGGTCATGGACGGTCAGATCGTGGGGACTGGTGCGACTCAGACTCTGGACGAGACTGATCTAGGCAAGAGGCTTCGGTCTGCGACCCTGATGAAGGGCGGTGGCCAGTTCAGTCCGCACTGGATGATCGGAAAGGCCAAGGACAGGGTGGGCGCCGCTCCTGACCCGGAGGAGCCGACTGGGCCTGGTGAGCCTGGTGAGCCTGGCGAGCCGACGGATCCTGATGAGCCGACGGATCCTGATGAGCCGACGGATCCTGATGAGCCCACGGATCCCAGTGAGCCGACTGAGCCCACGGATCCCAGCGAGCCCACGGATCCCAGCGAGCCCCCGGCGCCCGGGAAGCCGACTGCGCCCGGCAAGCCATTTCCCCCCGTGAAGCCGTCTGATCCCGGAAGCGCCTTCATCGTTCATCTTCCGACGACCGCGCGTCTGGGGACGATCCTGCGGGCTGGAGTCCTTTCCTCGGGAGCGGCCGCGACGTTCCAGTGGTACCGCGCCGGCGTGCCAGTCCCGGGAGCGACCGGAGCCACCTACGCCCTCACCCTCAAGGATCTTGGCAAGCAGATCTCCGTCAGGGCCACCTTCGCTTCCCAGGGTCGCGAGGTGACGCAGGTGTTCTCGACCATGGTCAAGACCACAAAGGGAAAGCTCGGCAAGGTCAAGGCGTCGCTTAAGGGCAAAATCAAGGTCGGCAAGCGCATCAAGGCGCGAGTGAAATCGAAGACCAAGAAGGTCAAGATCTCCTACCGGTGGTATGTCGGTGGGAAGAAGGTCAAGGGCAAGGCTGGCAAGAAAGCCGTGTTCAGGCCGACGACCAAGCACCAAGGTAAGAAGGTCTACGTCAAAGTCAAGGTGAAGAAGACCGGTTACAAGACGGTGGTTAAGAAGACCAAGAAGAAGACCGTCCGATAGGACACACAACAACAAAAGGAAATGCAATGAATCACTACCCGTCGCGAACTTTGCGACGCCCATGCGCCCTCGCCACCGGCGCCCTCGCCCTCCTCGGGCTGGCGCTGGCCGGCCTCACACCAGCGGTCCCCGCCGTCGCCACGAGCGGCACCCCCATCGGTGCCGATGTCGGGACAACGACAGACGCCTCCTCAACCGTCGACTCCGCGCAAGAGCGGGGCTACGGGGATCTCCAGTGGATCAAGGTCGAAATCCCCGGCGCCACGCATGCGGCGAAAGTTGCCCTCATGGAAAGGCAGACCCCGGACGGCTATTCCAATGTCCGCGAAGCCAAGATCGGGATTATTCCCCCTGAACTGACCGACCTGTCGATTTTCGACGCTGTTGGTGGTGTACCAATCCCCCGGGAGACTGCCTTCCTCAAGACCACTGACCAGGGAAACACCTACGCGATCGCCTACCGCGGTGACGAGAAGTTCTACCCGCAGATGAGCGGAGGGGATGCGATCTCTCCGACCACCCTGTGGCCCCTTGGCGAAGCGAGCTACGACCCGGTCTCGTTCAACATGGACGGCGAATCTGTCTACGCAGCGACCGTGTCCCTGAGCCGTGGCTTCGATGTGACCGGGCGGATCGCCCTCTCCGCTGGGGGGGATCTCACCAAGGCAACAGTCCAGATCATGACCTACGAGCCCTTCGACGGCTACTGGAACCCCAAGACGCTGACGGTCGAGCTCGCGAAGGACGGATCCTTCCGTGCAGGAGCCCTGGCTCCGGGAGTGGTCTACTCGGTGAGCGTCAAGCACCCCGACTATGTCACCACGTGGCTCGGAGGGATCTCCGATCCTGCGGATGTGGAAGAAGAGGAGTTTGCGACGTTCTCCGGATCCGAATCTGGAGAAGCGATTGACGTCGGCAAGATCACGCTCGCGACAAAGCCGGGTCGAATCAAGATCTACGCGGATGAGTTCTCTCAGCTGGGGAAAAACCACGTCATGCACCTCTGGCTCCGGAATGTCGGAGTGGACAACATCGACCCCAGAGAGATCAAGGAGTGGGGAGCCGACCAGTTTGCGGGAGTGCCGTGGGAGAGCGAGAGCCTTGCCCCGGGGGCCTACGCCGTCGCCATCATGCGCGAAGACAAGGCGACCAATCAATACACTCACTGGGCCTCAGAGCTAATCGAGGTCAAGGCGGGTCAGACCACGACCATCGACGCTGTCCCCGTGCCTTTCGAGGGATACGGGTGGCCCGAAGGCACCTTCAGCTCGGTCGTTGTCGGTGACCTTTCCGTCGGCAAGACCGTGAAGCTGGAGGCTCGTGACCAGTGCGGCCAACCCCCGACTTCCTCGTTGTCCGTGGACTACTCGAACACTTACTGGATTAGGGACCACCAGATCGTCGGAACCGGCTCGACTCGTACCCTTGTCGAGGCCGACGAGGGCAAGAAGCTCTACACCGCGACCCTCTCAGCCGGAGACTGCGGGACCGATCTGTGCTGGGTCTTCGGCAAGTCCGGCAGGGTTGCAGAAGCTGACTCAGTCACCGATCCGGAGCTGCCGGTTGATCCCAAGCCTCCGGTCGATCCGAAGCCCCCGGTCGATACCAAGCCCCCGGTGAACCCCAAGCAGCCCGGCAACCCCAAGCAGCCCCCCACCTCGGGCATCTCCATCCTCAAGGAGCTTCCGAAGAGCGCCCGCGTGGGAATGACGCTGCGGGCCACCCTGCTTGTCTCCGTAGTCACCGCCTCCTTCCAGTGGTATCGCGCCGACGTCGCGATCCCGGGAGCGACCCAGGACACCTACACCCTCACCGCCCAGGACCTCGGCAAGCAGATCTCCGTCGTGACGACCTTCAAGGTCGACGGCCGTGAGGTCGCAAAGGCGTCCTCGACGCTGGTGCAGACCACAAAGGGCAAGCTCGGCGCGATCAAGACCTCGCTCAAGGGGAAGGCCGACAAGGCCATCAAGGCGAAGGTCAAGTCGAAGACCAAGAAGGTCAAGGTCTCCTACCGCTGGTACGTCGGCGGGAAGAAGGTCAAGGGCCAGGCCGGCAAGAAGTCCGTGTTCAAGCCGACGACCGAGCAGCAGGGCAAGAAGATCTACGCCAAGGTCAAGGTCAAGAAGGCCGGCTATGAGACGGTCACCAAGAAGACCAAGGCCACGAGAGTCCGCTAGCGCGGCCCTCCGCAGCGAGTGCGAGGAATCCGACAGTTTGGAGCGTTGTCAGTAGCTCCGAGTTGTCGGATTCCTCGCATTCGTGCGTTTGGGGGCCTGTGATGGACGATGACGTCCCTCGACAACGTTTGGAAACTCACCGCTTCGGGACCTCGCCCTCGGGCAGGCGCGGGTAGGCGCGGGTAGACGCCGGCCGGTTTGTCCGCCGTCAGTGAACTCGCGTGCTGTTTGGGCTCGCTTCTGATATACCCACCCGAGCCCTCACTGGTCTAGATGACCTGGGACTTTGGGGCCGCCATCGTGCGCCGTGGGGGTGTGAAGGTGCCGGGCGCGGTCTGTCGGCGACGGAATGCGGAGGGTGAGGCGGTGGTTTGCAGGGATGTACGGAGCCCGGCCGATCTTCCCTGATCTCGGCAAATGGGCTCAGCCGGGGCCAACGTCTTTCTGGCGAGGCCTCGACCCTAAACACCAAGGCACACAAGGAGCAACCATGAACCGGGAACTGTCCCAGACCCGACGCCTCTCCACCCTCACAACTAGCGCCATCGCCCTGCTCGGGCTGGCGATGACTGGGCTGGCCCCAGCCGGACCTGCCCTCGCCTCTGGCGACGACGCGAAGACCACCGTACCCGTCCAAGGCCGACACGAGAGTTCGAAGACTGGGCGGATGATGTGGGAAGGCGACTGCCACAGGATGGGGTCAGAAACCAATCACACCCAGTGGGTCAGGATTGACATTCCTGGTGCCACGCAGGGAGTCACGGTCATGGAGGCATTCCTGCGCCCGGACACCAATGTTGTGTGCTCCTCCGAAACTCAGCTGTCTAGGGTCGGCGATGTCTCCTACGCGCTGGCCAACCCATCGAAGTTCGAGGCTGTTGGTGGAATCCCTAACCCGCAGGAGACGGTAATCCGCAACCTTGACGTGGGAAAGAAAGTCGTCATGTTCTACAACGGTGACGATATCCACTATCCGCAGTTCTTCGGCGGGGCACCTCTCACCCCGTCCGGCGACCAGGTCTATGATCGGGCAGTCTTCGATGCGACCGCGATCTCCCCGGACCCCCACTCCACGTCAGCTGTCACCGGGGTCCTGATTCCTGGTTCCCAGGTGACGGGACGAGTCATCCTTGCCGACGGAGGGGATCTGGCCGATGCGATGGTTCGGGTCTACGGCTTGGAGCCTGCCATGCCGGAGGGCCCGTGGGGGCCGAGTGAGGATGAGCGGTGGATTCCTCTTGATGTGAAGGTCACGCTCGAGGCCGATGGGTCCTTCCGGGCAGGGCCGTTGCCTCCAGGGTTGGACTACACGGTGGTTGTGGACCACCCCGACTACCGCACGACATGGCTTGGAGGAGTCACTTCGCCCGCGAAGGGTGAGGCCGAGGGATTCGAGACCTTCACCTCGGCGGACCCCCGGGGCACGGCCGACGTTGGGGACATCACGCTCAAGAAGCCGGAGGTGGGGGAGGATGACTCTATCGTCGTGGACGGCGAAGGTTTCCTTGAAGGAGATGAGGACCGCTTCGGCGGCATGTACTGGTGGAACGTCGAGACTGGTGATGTTGACGGCGCAGGGTTCGAGGACGCGCATTGGTCCACTGGTCTTCTCGAAGTGGGAATGTATGCCATCTCGGCTTTCTCCTACTCCGAACAGGGCGACTTCCGCGCGGCCTGGGCGGTCGCAAAGGTTGAGTCAGGAAAGACAACAACCGTTGACCTCGTCCCTGAGCCTTTCGAGGATGTCCTGGATTTCGGTCTTGAGACCTTCATCAGTGGAGACCTTGCAGTCGGTGAGACCGTCAGGGTCGACTCGGTTGACGAGATCCTCGACGACATCATGGACTGGCTGGGCGCTTCCCCGGACTATTCGAGAACCGCCTGGATCCGGGATGGACAGGTCGTGGGGACCGGAGAGGCCCGGACTCTTACCAAGGCTGACCAGGGCAAGAAACTCACCGCCGTGACCTTCACGACCGCAGGGGGCTACTTCGGCATCTCCCCGTCCATTGCGACGACTGAGGTGGAGGTGGGTCCTGGGACGGGCGTGGATCCGGAGGAGTCGGTGGACCCCGAGGCACCTGTCGATCCCAAGCCTCCCGTGGATCCGAAGCCGCCTGTTGGTCCTGGCACGCCGGTTGCTCCCAAGCCGCCGGTCGCTCCTAGGCCCCCGGTCGCTCCTAGGCCCCCGGTCGATTTCGGGAAGCCGTCTGGTTTGGTTGGTTCGATTCTTCTAGAGCTTCCCAAGACTGCGCGGGTTGGTACGACCTTGCGTGCCTCGGTTCGAGCTCCCGGGGCAGTCGCGTCCTTCCAGTGGTATCGCGCTGGTGTTCCGATTGCCGGGGCGAAGGGCTCCGCCTACAAGCTGACTGTCCGGGATCTTGGCAAGCATGTCTCGGTGAAGACCACTTTCAAGGTGGGTGGCCGTCAGGTCTCTGAGGTGTCCTCCACGTTGGTGAAGATCACCAAGGGCAAGCTCGGGAAGATCAAGGCGTCGGTGAAGGGTGCGTTGAAGGCTGGCAAACCTGTCAAGGCGAAGGTGAAATCGAAGACTAAGAAGGTCAAGGTCTCCTACCAGTGGTACGTCGGTGGCAAGAAGGTTGCTGGCAAGGCTGGCAAGAAGGCCATCTTCAAGGTCAAGACCAAGCACGAGGGCAAGAAGGTGTACGTCAAGGTCAAGGTCAAGAAGGCC
>WQYN01000040.1 GCA_009781225.1 Micrococcales bacterium
CGGGCCGCCATCGTTCACGGCTGTTGCCTGGGGCTCCGTCCTGCGGGCCCGCGCCGCGGCCCCGCTAGCAGGCGTCGAACTTCCACTGGCCGTCTTCGAGTACCCAGGGCTGCGATGTGACGGAGCCACTCTCGGATGACGAAACGTAGTCGTAGGTGACGATGCCGATGGTGTTCTCGATCCTGTCGATCACCGTGTTCTGCGCTTTCGGCCGTGCTGAAGCGTCGGGGTACATTGCGCTCAGTGCGTCGAAAACACTGCGTGCTTCGGTGAGTTTCTCGTCATCGGCCAGGCACCGCGCCGACCACGTTCCCGTGACCGCCGTCTCGTAGTCGGCGGCGAAGAAGGCATCGGTGTAGTCGGCGACGGCCTTGGTGAGTGCGGCTTCCTCGTTGACCGGGGGCGGGATAGGGTCGGGTGGGCTGGTGTTCGGATTGTCTCCCTCATGGGTGGCTGGTGGCGGCGACTCAGTACCCGGTGCCATTGTGGATGCAATTGATGCTTCGAGCGCTGGTGTTGGCTGCACCGATGGGTTGCCGGCACTGCATCCTCCAGAGGCCAGGATTACCACTGCGGCGAGGACGCGGTACTTGGGTGCTCTGCGGGATCGGAGGGGTGTGGTTCGCATGGTGACAGTCTTCCACCACTGTCTTACGCTCGCCAGGCATCGCGACTTTTGAAAGCGGCACCGCTTGCGATCAAGGAAGCCGAGTCGGAGCTTGCTGGCATTGCTGCCTTGGGGGAGGTGGTCTCGCAGCTTGCGTTCCGTCATCGTCCATCTCCTGTGGCGCAACGCTTTGTGACCCACGGAGGCGCGGGAGGTATCGGCGGCCTGTGGTGGAGGAGTCACACCGGCCCTGGAAGCGGACCAGTCAGGACAGGAGCCGCCTCAGTCAACGAGCTTCTCGAAGGCGCTGACTCGATAGAGCCAGCGGCCGTTGTTGTCGAGGTAGCCAGCATAGGGACCCCACGTCGCCCAGTTGAGGCCGGGTCCGAGGGAGTGAGTGACGTTGATCGATGGTGGGAGCAGACGTCCGTCCTCGGTGAAATACAGACGCTCCATCTCGGACACAGCGTCCTCACCGACCCCGATCTGGTATTCGCGTACCGCCTCCACGATCTCGCATCCGCGGTTTTCGGGCGAACGGTCGGTGGTGACAACTCCTCCGACCCGGTATCCGTCGGGCAGCGCCACCACCCGTCCGGCGGGCGTGATGAACCCCCCCGGTCCCGAGGCGTCGCCGTCAGGCTCGAATCCGGGGCAACTCGACCCTGGACCGATGGTGGGAACCATCGCTCCGACATTAGGGAGCGGCGTTCTCGCCCCCGAGGTTAGGTCGATGAGATCCCCCAGGCCGTTGGCGCCAAAGGTGACCACCTTGTCCGGGGCCTCAGAATCCCCCGGCTTTGTAGAAAGCCGCTGCTCTCCATCCCCCGTCTCGACAACCCAGTTTCCGTCCGCGTCGATAATCCCCTCACGGACGCATACATCGTCCTCCTCTCGATACTCCACGCAGGCTTGAAAAAGACCGCGCCCCAGGCTCTGAAGGTCAGCGAACGGACCGGCAACCACCTTATCCGCGCGGTCCATTATGACAGACCGGGTCACCTGCTGGTCGAGGACGATGGCTGTCTTTTCGTCGTACCACCAAATGGTCCCCTTGATCGGGACCGACGACCATTCGCCGTCCCACGAAAAGTATTCACTCCACTCCTCATCCTGGAACGTGACAGCTGGCAGCGTGGCCGACCGTGAGTGCTCGACAGGCAGCGGTTCCGTCCAAGGCCGCATGGGAACTCGACCAGGATGGGGAACACGCGCGTCAGTATCAAGATCGATGACCGTAGCCGGCTCAGCCTCGAGGTCGGCCAGATCGATCGTGTGGGAGTCGATCCAGATGATCGAGTATGTTTCCTTCGGCTCGACCGCCGTGACTCCCGTCACCAGATTAACGATGCCGCTACCCGACGAGTACCCTTCGCGCCAGTCGCCCGCCTCAGCATAGGTCGAGCCATCGACACACACCAACCCGAAAGGACTGGTCCACAAGAGATCTCCCGTGCGCGGGTCCAGCACATCGGAACCCGCTCCTCGCCGACCAATGACCGCGACCGCCTGCCTCTCGGGCCCGACACACACGAGGTAGTCCCAATACACGGCGTCGACGACCGTCTTCCCCTTAGCATCAATAAACCCAATAACAGTTCTCGAGCCGCCGTCAAGAAAGATCGGGTAAAGCCCCAACCCTGCGGCCGATGGCGGAGGAAGGGCATCGCTTAACACTGGAGCCTCGCCGGGCGTGTCCGGGAAGGCAGGGCCAGGAACCTCGACGTGGTCTGGGAAGGCATCTCCCGGCTCGATGACGGGCAGGACCCCCGCGTCGAGACCCTGCATCTTCAACGCCATCTCCCACGCCTCGACGGGATCGGGCTCAACCGCCGAGGTGATGGAGGGGTCACCCGTGACTGCCGGCACCTCGGCGGACGGTGACCCGTCGGGCGTGTCCGTACAGGCCCCCAACGCCAACGTGACGACCCCCGCGAGGGCAACACCCCGCCATCGTCCGATCATGACGAACTCCTCACCGGCTCCCGGCCGCAGAGCCACGACAGGGAGAATACCGTTGCCAGAACCCTCGGACCCAAGGCGTCCGCAGGGTGCCCCATCCGAGCCCAGTCACGTCACTCTCAGGCTCGGCAGGTGCACCCGGTCGCTCAGCCACGGGCCAGGCCCTCGAAAGAAGGCCGCGCCATATGGGTTGGATCACAAAGCAGTGAAGTGCCTGGATAGTAGAACTCTCCGAGCGCTTTGCCAACGCGGCGAGGGTGTCCCTGGTTAGGGCCGAAAAACCGCAGCTCACGTATCGCCATCGTTCGTCGCTCTCCAAGCCGAAGCGACGCGACTGAAGCCGCCTGTCAAACGACAATGACGTCCGGGCCTCCGATGCTCTTCAGTCGAACAAAGCCCTCATCCTGGGTAATAACCGGCACACGAAGGGCGAGCGCGGTCGCGGCAATCCACAGGTCGTTCACGCGGTCCTGGGAGTGACTTTGCGCCCTCGCGCGCAGAACGGCCCAGTTGAAGGCGACCGTCTCGTCTATGTCGATGGTTCGAATCCGGAGGGCGCGTTCAAGGGTGGCGAGTCGAAGGACCTGGCGCCGTGCGTCGGTCTCCCTGAGGACTCCCACTCGGAGTTCCGCCAGCGTAACCACGGAGACCGCCAACCCGTCGGGCAAGGGGGTGGGCCTGGTGGTGCGTCGCTGCTCGCGGGCAATGAAGATGCTGGTGTCGAGAATTCCGCCAACCTGGTCAGCCAAGACCGTCTTCTCCGATCGTGTCGCCCTCAAAGCGGATGTCGTCCCAGGCTCCGGCATCCATCTGGTGGTTCATCAACAGATCAACGGCCTGTTCGCCGGAGAGCAGCGGCGGTTGAGGGTCGCTGGGCACAGGGACGACCATGGCGCGCGGCACGCCTCTATTGGTCAGCGTGATGGGCTCGCCGGCGGCTGCACGGTCGACAAGATCGAAGAACTGCGCCCTGGCATCGGATAGCGGAATCATCGCCATGATCGAAGTGTACACTAGATGGACATGAGGGCGCCCTGCGCCCCCCACCCGAGCTCACCCGAGTTCACCCAAGCTCTGCAGCCAGAGCCTCCACTGACGTTCGGATTGTGTTGACGGCCTCAATGGCCCCCGCTACTGCCCGCATGGACGGACGGAGCATTCGCGAGAACTCCCCCATTATCCGAAGCCTGCCCATGACCTCGTCGGCATCCTCGAACGAAAGGCTCTCGGCGAGCCCGAACAGGTCTGCGCGCAACCGATCCTTGTCATCCCGCTCCATGAACACTCGGGTCCCGGCGAGGACCTCCCGCAAGGGAGCTGAGAGCTTTGCCCACGCGGCCGACAGGTCGCGCGTGTCGGCCTCCAACTCTCCCACCAGCGGATCGAGGGCGTGACGGGCGCTGGCCAGGATGCCAGGGTTGGTGTAGCCCCCCTCGTCAAATACCGGCGTCAAGGCCTCCATCACACGAGCCAGCGAGGCGCCAAACCGGTTCGCCGCCGATTCAAAGCCAGCTTCCAGAAGGCGATGCTCCTCAAAGAACCCGTCGAGCGTTTCCTCGTCAGCCGCGGACTCCCCTTGACGAAGAGACCCCAGGGAAAGCGGATCCTCTCCACGTTCCGAGCCGCCTACCGATGGCGAGGGTACCGTCAGTGCCTCCCTTGCCTTGATCACCGCGCTCAATGCCTCGGCAATCCCCCTCATTCTCTGCCGCCCCTCGGCGGTATCACCCGTCAGCGCCTCAAAATCCCCGGTCAGGTCGAGCCATTGGGATTCGGCAATCGCTACACGCACCGAGTCGTTCGCGGGAACACCCTCGACATCCTCAATGCTCTGGACAATCAACGGAAGGAGAAGTCGAGGCTGTCCCATCACCTCGGCTCGAGAAAGAAATCTTGTGACCTCGTCACGACACGCCGTGCTCTTAAGGAATCGAGGTGTTACCGCCGCGATAAGGAAGTCAGTGTCGCCGATCTCCGCCTCAATCCGTCGGCCCCACCTCTCTCCCCAAAGGAGATCGGTCTGGTCGGTGAAGACCTTGATGCTGCCCCCGGTCACAAGGCCGTAATAGGCTTCCAGATTCTTGGCGAACGTCGTGATCGCGTTCCCAAGAATGGCGTTATCCGCATGGACGTAGGACAAGAAGACCCGGGCATCGTGAGGTTCCTCGGGAGTAGGACCGACACCGTCGGGGCCTTTCTGGGGCGGACCAAGCGACTGACGCGAAACCGCCCAAGGCGCCAGGCGAGGATCCATCCCTTGCCGCGTGCCGTCATCGTCCGTGGTGGTGAAGTCGCCGACCAAGAGCCCGGCTGGGAGCGCCCAGATTCGCTCCCCAAGCTGCTCAACGCTGGTTCCGGTATGGACCACGTAACCCGCGTGAAAGCTTCCCTTCTTGGAAAGCTCGCTCAGGCCGCGAATGTCCTGCGGGCCGACGCTCGAGCCCGATTTGACTTCAATACCAACACGCCGCCCATCGGGGGAGACAAGGACGAGGTCGACTTCAAAGTGCCCGCGCGGGACCGTGCGCCAGGTGAAAGCATCGGGCCTGAGGCGCGAAAACGGCCGGGCCGCGAGGAGCTGGTTAACGACCCACGTCTCAAAAAGCTGGCCCATCCACTGGGGGTCTTTCAGGAGGCCGGGATCGGTTGCTCTCAGCGCCGCCTGTGTCAAACCCGCGTCGATCGCGTGCACCTTCGCGCCGCGAACGCCCTGCTGGTGAGGGGCAAGAGCAAGATTGGGCAGTCGGCGAAAAAGAAAACGACGTTCAAAAAACTCAAGATATCGAACCACCGTTCGCACGTCGATTTCGAGCTGATTGGCGATTGTGGCGGGAATGAGCGGAATCGCGGTTCTCAAGAGAACCACGTCGAGAACGCGCGTCGCGGTCGCTGGGCTCATGCGCCCGTCGCTGGCTGGAAGCCCCGAGTGGACAATGGCGGTCCTCCAGTCTTCGATGTGCTGCATCCGTCGCGCTTGGGTAATGGGGTTCAGGGTCCACTGGGGAAGGCCCGCGGAGTGAATCCAGTCTGCGGGGGTGCGCGTTCTTGGAGTGTTTTCTGGGATGCGGGATTGGGGCTGGAACAGGTCGTCAACAATGCGTCCTAGCTGCTCAGGCGCGCCGATGCGCTCAGAAGTCGTGAATGGGTCAAGGGTCCATCGCTCGACTCTCCCGGTGAGCGGGTCTGTGCCACCCAGGCCTTGCCTGCCGATCCTGCTGGACCCCGTCAGAAGGAACCGTCGGGGCGTGTTGTACTCGTCGACCAGGCGTTTGATGTGGAGGGGGAGGTCGTCAATGAGCTGTGCCTCGTCGATGACGGTGCGTTCGGGGAGGTCGGCTAGGAAAGCGCTGGTGTCCTTGGTGGCGATCCTGAGGGTGGCGGGGTCTGCGAGGTCGACTCTGTGGTCGTACACTCCGCCGTTGACCAGGCGCTCAACGACAGTGGTCTTGCCCACGGCACGGGCACCTTCCAGGACCTTGACCTTGACGGAGGTTTCTGGGGTGAGGTGCGGTTCCACTGCGCGAGCGAGCGTGGCAGGGCCGCTTCCGACTCGTTCCATGTAGGAAGTGTACACGAGATGCCGGCGAAGGAGGCTGTTCGATGTAGGAAAGTGTCACCCGATGCTGGTTCTGGTCGAGCTTCGATGTAGGAAAATGTCACCCGATGCTGGTCTTGTCAGCCGTTGGGTGTTTTCTGATGTAGGTAAGTGTCGGCACGCACGACCCCACGATCCGGCTCGGCGCGGAGCAGCGGGCGAGTCTCGAGGGCAAGACGGACGCCAAGCTCCCAGCCCGCCTTCCGTCATCGTACGATGACGTCCCTCGCTTCCCGAGCGAGCGCGACGGCCAGGACCTCGGCTGGGTGAACACCATTCCCTTTTCTACGGCACTTGAGATACTCTGGCTCGCATCGCGGACGGGCGAAGAGGCCGCCCCTCGCGTCATCTCGTCATCGTTCATATTCCCAGCCATCAACGGAGAGGAACCAAAAATGGGAACCACACGACGAACGATCGGCAGCTTTGCAGCGCTGTCGCTCGCTCTCAGCATCGCTGTCGGCCTGGAGGGGCCGGCGGTTGCCGACCCGCCGGAAGCGCCGACCAACCCGGCTGCGCTTGTCAACACCTTCATCGGGTCGCAAGGACAAGGCAACACCTATCCAGGCGCAACCGCGCCCTTCGGCATGGTCCAGATGACCCCGACCACGGCGTGGTTCTCGGGGTACCAGTACACCGACACGAGGATCTACGGGTTCGGAACCCAGGCGATCTCGGGTGCCGGCTGCTGGGAGCAGGGAGGCGTTCTCCCGATGCTGCCGGTCACCGGGACTATCGGGGCGGGGACGTCGAACACCTTCAACATCTCGTCGAACGCCACCTTCAACTACCGCAACTACGGGTCGTTGTACACCCACACGGGCGAGGTTGGCGAGGCCGGGTACTACAAGACCCGCCTGACCGACCGCGGTGGGATCGACGTCGAGACCACGGCAACGACGCGCGTTGGCGTCCAGCGCTACACCTTCCCGGCGACCGCCGATGCCCACGTGCTTTTCAACTCGGGCTACGCCAACGGGTGGGCCGCGAGCAACACCGCGCAGAGGATGAAGATTCTCTCCTCGTTCATCGAGTACGGGGCTGACGGCCTGGTCACCGGCGGTGTGCAGGCTCAGGGCTTTTGCTCCGGCCAGGGCTACACCTACTGGCAGTACTGGGCCGCCAAGGTCTCAGCACCCGTGACCGGGTACGGCACTTGGGACGCAACCGGCGGAGTGATCGGCCGCGCCTCGGTGACCAAGACCGCGGAGGCGCAGCAGGGCTTGTGGCTGAGCTTCGACGCGTCGGTCAACCAGGTGCTCCAGATCTCAACGGGCATCTCCTACACCTCCGTCGAGGGGGCCAAGCGCAACCTCTCGGCCGAGGGGCTCGACGCGGGAGGGAACCTCGTTCCCTTCAACACCATCCGCGCGGCCACCCAGGCCCAGTGGAACGACTATTTGCTGAGGGTCAAGGCCTATGGCGGGACCACCGAAGACCAGGTGACGTTCTACACCGCTCTCTACCACGGGCTGATCAACCCCGCTGTCTCCACCGATGTTGATGGCAAGTACTTTGGCTTCGACAAGCAGGTCCACACCGCCGTGGGCTGGGAGTACTACCAGTACTTCTCGCTGTGGGACACATACCGGACCCAAAACCAGTTGATTGCCGCATTCTGGCCGGAGCGCGCACGCGACCTCGGCCGCTCGATTCTCGCGATCTACGCCCAGGGTGGGTGGCTGCCACGCTGGGCCTACGCCAGTTATGAGACCAACTGCATGACGGGCGATCCGGTCACCGCGTACCTAGCGGACCTGTGGCGTTACGGCGCGATGGACACGACCGGCGGCGTTGTTCTTCCTGGAAGCGATACTCGGTCGGGGCAGCCCGTCGCGCTCAACTTGGAGACTGCCTACACGGCGCTCTACCAGAACCTCAACGAGGTCCCCGCCGCATTGCCCTTCCAGTTCTCGGGACGCTCTGGCAACGCGACTTACATCGCCAACGGGTACATTGCCCACGTCTCGAACCAGGCAACCAAGGGGCAGTCGGAGGATCGCAGGCGAGGTGGTTCGGCCACCTACGAGTACGCGCAGTCCGACTGCGCCTTCGCCTTGATGGCCGATGCCCTCGGCAAGCCCGCCGATGCGCGGCAGCACGTGGTGCGGGCCGGAAACTGGCGCAACGTCTGGGATCCCGCAGTGAGCAACGCAGGATTCACTGGATTCCCGCGGTCCAAGAACGCCTCGGGAGCCTGGACTCCGGCCACGTTCAACGCGACCGCGACCGGCAGCGACTCGAACGGCATGGAGGAGGGCACGCCCTGGCAGTACCAGTTCCTCACATGGCAGGACTACCCCGGGTTCGTCAAGCAGGTCGGCGGCATGAACCAGGCGCTGAGCAGGCTGGACACCTTCTTCGAGATGCCGCTCCTCCTCAACGGAACCGACGCATGGAAGAACCACGCGAGGACCCGGTGGGTGTCCGGAGCGCTCAACTACTCCGGCGCGAAGTACAACCCGAACAACGAGCCTGACCTCCAGGCCCCGTGGTACTACTCCTACCTGTCGCAGCCCGCAAGGACATCGGCGATCGCGCGAGCAGCCCAGAAGCTGTTCGCGAACGGCCCGACCGGTGTGACAGGCAACGACGACCTCGGAACCATGTCTGCGTGGTACGCGCTGACCGTCATGGGCCTGTTCCCGGGCATCCCCGGCAGTGGAGATCTCATGCTCACCGCGCCGATGATGGAGAAGTTCGAAGTCTCGCTGCCTGGTGGCCGTACGCTCGTGATTGAGGCTCCTGGGGCCGATGGCGATGAGCTCCAGTACATCGCGTCGGCGACCTGGAATGGCCAGCCTTTCGACTTCAACTACATCAACGTTGACCAGATGCTGGCGGGCGGGACCTTGAGTCTGACGCTGACGACCTCCGCGACCTCAACGTGGGGAACCCGGGCCGCTTCTGCTCCGATGTCCCTGTGTGCCTCGACCGATTACTTCCAGGCGACCGATCCTGTCGTTGCCATGGGCACCCCGATCACCGGCGTGTTCGGCAAGCTGAGCGGCCCAATCGCGCGGTCCGCCACCACACTCACGGCGTTGATCACCTGGGATGAGGGTGGTACATCTGCGGTGACAGTGGGCAACGGCACTCTGGGTCGGGACGTGACGCTGGTCAACCCGATCATGCCGCCGGAGCCCGGGATCACGATCACCGGCACCATCACATTCAACGATGGCGCCGCTGACGTCGGCACTTATCCCGTCTCCTACACCGTGTCGGGTGAGGCGCAGTGGGCCACGGCGGGCGATTTCGCCGCTCTCGCGGCCGCCATTCGCGTTCACGAGCTCTTCGAGAACCAAGAGGACCGCTACACCCCCGCCTCCTTCGCACCCTTCGCCGCCGCGATGGCCTACGCACGGAGCCTGGTTGGTGTCGAACCGCTGCGACTCTCCAGGATCACCGCGGCGATTGACGGTCTGAACACGACGTCGGCTGGCCTGGAAGAGGTTGGTGACCCCACGCCTTTGATCATCCTCATTGGTCAGGCCAAGGACAAGCTCAACAACCCCGGTCTGTACGTGGCGGCGAACCTTGCTGCTCTGGCCGCGGCGGTTGGTGTCGCCGAAGCCTTCCTCGAGACGACCGGCTACACCCAGGACGAGGTCACAGCCCAGATGATGCTCCTCGTCCAGGCGATCGCGGCCGTGGCACCGAAGGCCGACCTCACGCTCCTCAACGCTCTGGTCTCGGTGGTCGAAACTCTCGTCGAGACGCAGTACACGCCGGCCTCCTGGGCCCGGGTCATGGCGGCTACGGCAGCGGCTAGGGCCGTTGCGGCTGCGCCCGATCCGTCCGTTGATGAGGCAAGCGACGCCTTCGCTGCGCTCGATGACGCGCTGCAGGGTTTGGCTCTTCGGGCCGCCAAGCAGGGGCTGAAGTCCGCGATTGACGTCGCCGCGTCGATCCAGGCAGATGCGGCCTTATACGTGCCGGCTTCCATCGCTGGACTGGCGTCCCTTCTCGAGGCCGCCCAGGCTGTCTACGACAACCACGACGCGACCCGGTCCGAAGTGACTGCCGCTCAGTCAGACCTCATCGTGGCGATCGCCGCAGCGCGCTTGCGTGCCGTGCCGTCGGTCGGACTGCTGACTCCGTCCGCAGCTGCCCATGCGGCTCTGGCCCCGGCAGGCGTCGCCGCTGCAGTGGAGGCAGCCCAAGCGGCAGTCTCCGCCAAGGTGGCATCGGCTCGACTGGCAAAAGTCAAGATCGTCGGAGTCAAGAAGGTCGGCAAGAAGCTGGTCGCTCGCACCGGCAAGGTCGGCTCCGATGTGAAGCTGTCCTACCAGTGGCTGCGTTCAGGCAAGCCCATCGCCAAGGCAACCAAGGCCGTCTACCAGCTCCGCGCCGCTGACAAGGGCAAGCGCATTTCCGTCAAGGTGAGCGCCAAGGTCGGCAAAGCCAAGGCCGTCAAGACCTCGCCCAAAACCAAACCAATCCGCTAGGCCTTCCGGGGGGTGCGGTGATCCCACCGCACCCCCCAACCCGGGAGACTGTGGGGGTGACAGACACGCCAGCCTGACAGTCTGATAATCTGGTCAGATGAGTCGGACTACCATCGCCATCCAAACGGACACGCGAGCCCGCATCTCGGCCGCCGCCGCCGCCGAGGAGACAACGATCGACGGGCTCCTGCGGCAACTCCTCGATCAGCGCGACCGTCGGCGATTCTGGGAATCCTTTGAGCACGTGACTCCCCAGTCCTATGCTGCTGCCCTCGCCGCCGACGGCGACGACCTGGACGAGGGCTTCGCCACGGAAGACCGCGGCCTCGACGCTGAGGAGGCGGAATGGTAGACGCCCCCAGCCGCGGAGACGTGGTCTGGCTCTCAATGGATCCAGTCAAGGGCCATGAGCAGAAAGGACACCGTCCACACCTGGTGCTCTCGAACGAGCGCTTGGCGCGGACAATGGGCCTGGTCATCGCCGTCCCGATGACGAGCGCATCACACCCGTGGGCAACGCGTGTCCAACTAGCCGAGGACTCCTACGCCATCGGAGAGCAGCCCCGCACGTTCTCGACCACAAGAGTCGCTCGGATCGACCGCGCGGGCTTCGATGTGCAACCCGTGGTCGAGGTCATCAAGACCCTCTTAGAGGACTGACCGAGGACTCCCGCTCGCCTCCCCACCACCGCCCCAGCTGCGACCGGGGAGTGGTTTCGTTGAATCCGGGGGGCCCACCATCACCCCAGCCGGGACTGGGGAGTGGTTTCGTTGAATCCGGGGCGGCCCACCATCACCCCAGCCGGGACTGGGGAGTGGTCTCGTTGAATCCGGGGCGGCCCACCACCGCCCCAGCCGGGACTGGGGAGTGGTCTCGTTGAATTTGACGGGGTCAATTCCCACGAAACCACTCCCAAGTGTGCCGCCACCCGACCGCCGCCGCCCTGGACAGACGCGACGGGTGTCGAGGTATCGCCTAGCGGGTAGGATAGCTTCATGACCACTGCGACACTGACGCGGAAGAAGTCGCTGACGATCCCCGAGGATCTTCTCGCCGAGGCCGAGGAACGCACGGGCCCGCGCGAGTTGTCGGCCTACGTGACCAAGGCGCTGGCCTCGCAGCTCGAGCACGACAGGCTGGGCGACTATCTGCGAGAGACCGAGGCAACGCAGGGCCCCATCTCCGAGGCCGTCATGGAGCAGGTCCACGCCGATCTTTCCGCAGCTCGCAAGGCCAGGGAAGCCTTGCGGTGAGACAGGCCAGGTTCGACGGACCCGTCGTCCTTGATGGCGAAGGGCTCTCTCGCGCCATCGGCAAAGACGCCTACCTGCGCGGCGTGATCCACGCGGCCCATGCAAGTAGGGCGCGCGCTGTGGTCTCCGCCGTGACGCTTGTTGAGGTCACACATCCGCGCATGGACCGCGACGCGTTCCACTGGACGCTGTCTCGGCTGTCCGTCATCCCGGTGACCCGAGAACTCGCCGTTGCCGCCTCGCGGCTGCTGGATGACGCAGGACTGCACGGTCACCAGCACGCGATCAACGCCATGATGTGCGCAACGGCCCTGTCGCTGCCAGGCGACCCTACGATCTACACCTCTGACCCAGGCGACATTCGCGCCCTGGTCAAAGGAAAAGCCACCATCGTTCCCCTGACCGGACCCTTCCCTCGCCTGCCCTACTCTCCGCCATCTCCCAAGGTCGCACATGGCGCCACTTGAAGTGCTACAACGTGCTACCTTTGTGGCCATGAAGACAATCAACCAGCGCACCTTGCGCAACGACAACGCGGCCGTGATTCGTGACGTCGAGGGCGGTGAGTCCTTCGTCGTGACCCGCCGCGGCGTGCCAGTCGCCACGTTGCAGCCCCACGGACGGCACAGCGGACCCCGAGTCGCCCGTCCCGCCACGCGCCGCTTCGAGGATGCGACCTTCACGCTCGTCAAGCGCACGATGACGGTCCAAGACGTTCTCGACGACCTGCGCGGTGAGCGATGAGCGTCTGGTACATCGACACATCGGCGGCGCTGAAGTTCGTCGTCAACGAACCAGAGTCTGACGCTTTGGCTCGGGAGTTGAGACGCGAACGGCCTGACCTGGTCGCCTCCCTCCTCCTGGAAACCGAGGTTCGTCGCGCAGCCACGCACCTCGACCTCCCGCAGGCGGTGGCAACCGACATCCTGTCCACGATCTCGTTGGTCGAGCTCGAGCCTGGGACCTACCGTCAAGCCGGACTCCTCCCAGGAATGACGCTGCGCTCACTAGACGCGATCCACCTGGCCTCAGCCCTCAACCTCGGTGTGGACGCCATCCTCACCTACGACGCTCGCCTCACCCAAGCCGCCTACCTAGCTGGCATCCCCACCATCGCCCCAGCTGGAACCGCGGAGCGGCCTCGTTGAACCTAGGGCGGCCCACCACAGTCCCAGCTCCGACTGGGGAGTGGTCTCGTTGAATCTGAGGGGGTCGATTCCCACGAAACCACTCCCAAGTGTGCCGCGAACATGCTCGACGGACGCCTTGCCTGATGTCAAGGTGATCGCGAAGCGTGTACGCGTGCCTCACGTGCCTTGATCGCGAACGGCGCGCGGCTACGGGCCGAGGCAATCGAGGGGGACGACGTGCACGCCGTCGGGACGGGTGTGGGCAACGCCGCCGGTGGCGGTGAGAATCATGAGGAACACCGGGGCGGAGGCTGCGCCGACGAGTTTGTCCTTCAGGCGCAGGAGGCTGGCGGCGGCCTCGTCGGTGCGCTGCCAGTCAAGTTTGACCTCAACCGCACCCCAGTCTCCATCACGGGCGGAGACGATGGCGTCCGCCTCCAAGCCGTTGGCGTCGCGGTAATGGAAAACCTTGCCGTGATTCGCCTGGGCGTAAATCCGCAGGTCACGGATGCAAAGTGACTCGAAGAGGAGGCCGACCGTCTCAGGATCCGCCTCCAGCCTTCTGGGTGTTGCTTCCAGTGCCGCAACGGCGAGCGAAGGGTCGGCGAGGTGGCGCTTTGGCGCGGCGCGTAGCTGGGTCTTGGACCGCAGGGCGTATCGCCAGGCGGGGAGATCGTCAACGACGAAAACCCGCTCGAGCGCGGATAGGTAGGAGCGGACACTGTTGAGAGAGACTTCGGTGGTGTGGGACTCCTGGGCATTCACGTCGGCATGGATGGTGGCGACCTTGGCGGGGGTTGCGACGTGGCGGGCAAGGGAACGCAGGAGAGCGGCCACTTTCGCGGGATCACGGCGCGTGCCGTCTACGCGGGAGATATCCGATTCGGCAATGCCGGCTACATACTGGGATGGGATCTCCGCGGCATCCGGTTCGTCGACTGTGAGCTGACCGGGCCAGCCGCCTCGGCAAATCAGGTGGACCGCGCGGGGATAGCTGAGAGTCGAAGAGACCGGTTCGATCGATCCTCCGCCCAGCAGGTGTTTCAGCGACACCACGCCGTTGGAGTCACCCGACTCAAACAGGGACAATGGCCTCATCCTGAGACGCGCGAACCGCCCTGTTCCGGAGTGCGTGGTCGCGTCGAGCGGCGGGACGGCCGAGCCAGTGAAGATGAAGAGTCCCTTGCGCGGGGCATCGTCAATCAATCGGCGGGCCTTGTCCCACAGGTGGGGCGCATCCTGCCATTCGTCAACCAAGCGTGGCTGATCGCCCGCTAGTACCTCGTCGGGGTCCAGTTCAGCGTGTTGACGCACCTTTTGGTCATCAACGTGGACCTCGGATCTGGAGTGATGGCGCCCTGTCCAGGTCTTCCCGCACCACTTGGGCCCTTCAATCAGGAGGCCGCCGAAGGAGCGGAGGTAGGTCTCGACCTGGGCGTCCACAAGGCGAGGGTGGTAGGAGGGACGAGGTGGGTCGCTGGGCATGGAAAGAGACTACCATATGTACGCAGGTCAGGCCCTGCGATGGTGGTTTTGTGGCCTTTTCGATGGTGGTTTTGTGGCCTTCTCAATGGTCGTTCTGCGCCCTACGCAATGGTAGTTCTAGCGGAACCGCGAAGCCCGGACCGGGTTCCGAAGCCGCCGCAGGCCATCTTGCAGCAGAGCTATGTTTAACACCTTTGTCTAACATCGGGTAGACTGGGCGGATGACCCAGACCGTCTCGATCCGCGACCTCACGCATGCCACGGGCCGATTTGTTCGCGCCGCCGCAGACGGGCAGCGTCTCATCATCACGGACCGTGGCACTCCAGTCGCTGACCTTGTTCCGCACACCGAGCAGACCGCAGCGACACGGTACATGCGCCCTTTCGCACCACGGCACAGCGGCGGAACGCTCGACAACCCGAACACCCAAGCCTTGCTCGACGAGCTTGACGGGACGATCCGCCCGTGATCGTGGACGTCAACGTGCTCCTGGCCTACGTAGACGCGGATCACGCGCGCCATCGAGCGGCGTCCGCATGGCTGGACGCAGCGCTCAACGGGGTCGAACGAGTCGGTCTGCCCTGGCACTCACTTCTCGGATTCCTCCGCATCACCACCCACCCCAAGATCGGGCTGCTGTCTCTCCACGATGCGCTAACCCAGGTGGCGGCCTGGCTCGCGGCGCCCTCAGCCTGGATTCCCAACCCCGGCCCCGCGCACGCCCGTGTGGTCGACGCCCTGCTGCGCAGGGCGGGGGTCGGCGGCCTCCTGGTGCCCGACGCCCACCTTGCCGCCCTTGCTGTCGAGAATCGCGTCGCCGTCTGCTCCTTCGACGCCGACTTCGACCGCTTCGGAGTAAAGAGACACAGCCCATAACCGTCGTCGGGCGCCACCGCCGACATGGCCAATGCCTCCAGGTCGCCAAAGGCGAAGTCGTCCACGTCGCCGGTCACGATGAACTGCGCCTGCGCTGCTTCCGAATCGGCAAGGACCTGCCGGTCTTTCGAGTCAGTGTCCTCGAACCGCCCTGCGATCCGTCCGGTGGGGCTGAGTTCCCAGCCGAACCGCAGGCGGAGGTCGGATACCGGCGTCATCCGCAGTGTCAAGTGTCGGTCTGCCTCTTGTTCGACGTGACGGCTCCAGGTCGCCCGGAAGCCGCTTTCCGGAGCGGCCGCGATCAGCAGGGTTCTGGTGACTGGCCTCGCCAGCACGTTCGCGTCGACAAACACTTGCACACGACTAGTAGGCACCGAACAAGTCCGCCTCGACGTCGGCTGCGTAGTGTTCGGCCACGGACTCCATCAACTCCCGACGGAACCGGTCATACTCAGCGACCGGAACACGGTGCCGGTTCCCAACCTGCAATGCCTTGATCTGCCCGGCAGCGATCCGGCGCGAGATCGTGGTCCTTGAAACCCCCAGCCGTTCAGCCATTTCCGCTGGAGTCAGGGTCTTCGTGCGGGTACTCACGCTGATCGCCCGGCCTTCCTCAGCAGCCTCCCGAACGACGGCGAGCAGATGCTCGACCCACTTCGGCTGGGCAGGATCAGCCACCACCGGATGTGTTCGAACTTCCTCCGGGTCAAGAGTGAGCGTCAGATTCACACCGCCAATGCTAGCACACTACGCGCATATGACTGCTCCAACTGTGCAACATGGACTGCACGCCCGCGTCCTAGGGGGCAGGTGGTGGATCGCAAGGCGGGAGTCCGCCCCGCTAGCAGCGCCGACGAGACGCGGCCGACAACGCAGCGAAGTGCCGGTTTGCTTGGGACTTCAGTCGGAGGATGCAAGCTGAGTTGGAGCGTCGCTCGCAACTGCCAACTGACAAGGCTTTCTACTTGGCATTGCAAGCCACGAGGCAAGCTGAGTTGGAGCGTCGCCTGCAGTCTCCTTACCTGTGCTTGTGGTACAGTCTGGTAAGGTTTCAATGTGTCAGGAAAGGATGGGGCGATGCCGGTTGCCACGGTCACCTCGAAGGGCCAGGTCACGATTCCCCTGGCGGTAAGGAACGACCTCCGCCTGCAAGCGGGCACGAGGCTCCGTTTCGTCAGGCGCCCCGACGGCACCTATCTGATACGCCCGGCAACGCTCTCGGTAGACGCGCTTGACGGATTCTTCGGCCCGTGGGAGGGCTCGGCGCTGTCAATCGAGGAGATGAACGACCGCATGGCCGCCGCTGCTGCGGAGGCGAACCGATGATCGGCATCGACACCAACGTCCTGGTTCGAAAGATCATCCGTGACGACGAGGAGCAGGCCGCGCGAGCCGATGCGTTTCTCGCCTCGCTGACCACCGTGAACCCGGGCTATGTCACCCACATCGTGCTGGTCGAGACATGGTGGGTGCTCACCCGCGTCTACGGAAAGTCAATCCATGACGCTGCGGCCCTGATCGACACCATCCTCGACATCGCCACAATCACCACTCAGGACTACGACCTCGTCACCGAGGCGCTCGACGCCGTGACCACAGCGGGCGCGGACTTTGCGGACGCCATGATCGTCGCCGTCGCTCGACGCAACGCCTGCCAGCAGATCAGGACCTTCGAAAAGGGCGCCGTCAGGCACGCCAACATGACCGAAGTCGACTGACCCCAACCCCGACCCGCCCGCAGCCAGACTTGGCGAAGTCTTGCGCTGCCAGGAAGGGTTGGGCCATGATGTGTGCGTGAGATTCAAGCGCATCGTCGCCGCCGCCGTCGCAGCCATTGCCCTGTCTCCACTAGGGGCTGTCGCGCCTGCCCATGCCGCTCCCACGCCTGGTTCGAGCGTGGTGTCCATAGCGTCTGCGTCTGCCATGGACAAGAAGGTCAAGTGCACACGAACGAACTCTGGTTCGTGCATCAAGCGCGGCCAATTCTGCGCGAAGGCCATGCGCAACAAGTCCGGACGCGATGGCAAGGGCCAGAAGCTGCACTGTCGCAAGAGCGGCAGCTATCTCCGCTGGAAGTGACGTTACGTCTTCACCGGAAGGTGGGCGACGCTGCCCGAAGCTCGAACCTGAAGGTGGTGGCCAACGAGGCCGATCTGGTCCGCCGGGCCGCCTATGCCTGCGCCGACGTCGTGTTGCCGGATGATCAGCACCTGAAAGCTGTCGAAGCGCGCCTCGGCCCGAGCCGAACGCCAAAGCAACCGCAGATCACGCCGTCGGTCGAGGACCAGGTCCTGACTGCGCTGAACTGGGGCTGAAAGGAACCGGTCCCCGTAGCCGGAGAAAACAAGCCGCTTGCTGAACTGGCGACTGGCCACGGCAGGCCACCGTGTGGCAGCCGGCCAGAGGTCAACGCTCTGAACAGCGTAAACAGCTCACGGGCGCGGTCCGATTTGCTTAACTGGGATCGGCGCGTCGCGTCGGCTCAGCCGACTCGACGCAGGGACGGGGGTGTCCGTGCGACGATTCACGCGGACACCCCCGCCTCATTCCTCAGCGCTGCCTAGATCCCGCCGCATTGAGCAACTCACAGTCGCTGCCTCGGGGGAGAGACGGTCTGCATGCAGGCGTTGCCCAAGCCCCTAGTCGTGCTGCCAATGCCACGGCTCGGGGGCGTAGTTGGTGATATTGTATTTCTTTGCGTTTGAGTTCAACCATTTGAACACCGCGGTGTCAGACGTCGAGGAGTTGGCGAAGTCGATCGCCTTGCCGCCCTGATGATTCGAGTGTCCTGGTCGACCAACGTTGGTGGATCCGGAGGTCAAAGTGCAGTTCTTTGTCGAATCCTCGTACAGGCAGATGTAGATCTGACGGACCGTGGTCCGGTAGGTGCTGTTGGCAGACAACGTCGTGCCAGCCGCCTTTGCCGCCGCTACGAGGTCCACCCAATCCTTCGCCACCGTCGAGCGCACAATCGCCTTTCCGCTGGCATTGGTCACATAGAACGCGGAACTGCTGTCGCTTTCCCGCGCGCCAGAAGGCAGCCCGTCGATCCGGCACATTCTGGCACCGGCCTGGACGGTCCCGGCCACCCGTACTTCTTGTCCGGCCTGGAGGGTCACCTGGGTCGTGCCGGTCGGGCACGCAGGGTCAGTCGGAGATAGCGACGGGCAGGCGTTCGTGTTGTTCACCAGTGCAGCGGCCGTGCCAGAACCCACTTCACCGTCGAGAGTGAGGCACTTCAGCGCCTGGAATACCCCAATCCCGTAGTACGTGCCTTTCCCAAAGTGTCCGTCGACCGCGTACGATGCCGAGCCTGGCTGGTCCAGGAGATACTGCGGCACCCGGAGGTTCTTGTACGTCTGGAGCGAGGCGACACACCCTCCCCTGGCGCCTTCCTTCCAGGTTCGTGTGGCGCAGTAGCCCTGGTTGATCTGAACCTTTGACCGGGTGTACAACGCCGTTCGAGTGTCGGCGTTGACTGTCCCCGTTGCGGTCTTCCCTGCCCACGTCTGGAAACTCTTGAGATTGCTCTCCGTGGTGCTGTCGAAGTACCCGGTGACAGACTGGGTGTAGCCCTGCTGGAGGAGCAGATTTTGGAGCTCCGTGACGCAGCCAGAGGTCTGCCCAGCTTGCACCGTTCCGCAATCTTTCAGATCAATGGCCGTAGGGACCGTGGTCGAACCGGCCGTCACCGTGAAGCTGTTCGACCGTAGCTGCTTGTTCGACACAGGTGAGGAGTCCGACGCGGTCACCACGAACGTGTACGAGCCGACCGCCAACTGAGAGAACATCAACGTGTTGTTCATCGCGTTCATGTCGTACGACG
>WQYN01000041.1 GCA_009781225.1 Micrococcales bacterium
CATGTGACGAAGGATGGGTCGGTGGCGGGGCCGCGGAGTCTTGAGCACATCGTCGACGTGGTCTGCTCCTTTGACGGCGAGCGGCACACGGAGGTTCGGCTGCTGCGCGCCTCGAAAAACCGGTTCGGACCAGCGGAGGAGGTGGGTTGCTTCACGCTCGCCGAGGATGGGATCCACGAAGTCGCCGATCCTTCGGGGCTGTTCGCGCAGTTGGGTTGCGACCCGGTGCCAGGGAATTGCCTGGGCATTTCCATGGAAGGTCGGCGGCCGATGGCGGTCGAGGTCCAGGCCTTGGCCGTCTCCTCCTCCGCGGCGAGCCCAAGGCGCACGACGAGTGGCGTCGACTCCTCTCGTCTCGCCATGGTGCTCGCGGTGTTGCAGCGCCGGTGCGGGGTCACGTTCGGGAGCCAAGACGTCTATGCCTCGACCGTCGGAGGGGCTCGGGTCTGCGAGCCGGGGATGGATCTCGCGGTGGCGTTGGCCTGCGCTTCGGGGCGGTTTGACGTGCCGATTCCCCCGGGGACCTGCGCTATCGGGGAGGTCGGGCTCGGCGGGGAGGTACGTCCCGTGCGGGGTCTGGATCGCCGGCTGGCCGAGGCGGCTCGATTGGGACTGCGCCGGGCTCTTGTGCCTGACAGCGAGGTCGCTTGGGGGCGGCTTGTGCCGGGGGAGCTGGACGTGGTGAGGGTCTCCAGCCTCCAGGGTGCGGTCTCGGCGGTCCTTGCAGGAGAGGAGGTGCGAGTGGGCCGATAGAATAGTCAGGCAACCTGACTTCGATTACATCCCATTCAAGGAGCATTGGTGATGCCTGACGACGCCCCAACGACGTCGCTGTCGCGTCTGGGGTCCGACGCCTTGGCTGAAACCCCTCCTGGTCCTGAGGATCTTCTGCGCGCCACGCTCGTGGACGTCGCGCCCGGGACGGCCCTGCGCGATGGCCTAGATCGCATCATTCGCGGGGGGACAGGCGCGCTCGTGGTGCTCGGTTTCGACGAGATCGTCGCCTCGATCTGCTCAGGTGGGTTCGTCGTTGATGTCGAGTTCACCGCTCCCCGGCTGCGGGAACTGTCCAAGATGGATGGTGCTGTGGTGGTGGACCAGTCGGTCGGGCGCATTGTGCGTGCCGGTGTCCAGCTCTTGCCGGATCCTGCTACGCCGACCACCGAGACGGGTACCCGCCAACGCACCGCGGAGCGGGTCTCCAGGCAAACGGGCTTCCCTGTTATTGCCGTGAGCAAGTCGATGCGAAACGTCGCGGTCTACGCCGGTGGGTTGCGGCATGAGCTGGAGGACACCGAGGAGATTGCGAACCGGGCAAAGCAGGCCGTCGCGACCCTTGAGCGATATCGCGACCGGCTCGATGAGGTCTCGCACACCCTTCTGGCCCTTGAGGTCGAGGACCTGGTGACCGTGCGCGACATCGCCCAAGTGGCACAGCGCCAAGAGATGGTGGCGAGGATCGCCGAGGAGATCGATGGACTCATCCTCGAGCTTGGCCGCGACGGACGTCTGCTGCACATGCAGTACGAGGAGCTCATCCAGGGTGTCGCCGAGAACCGACGCCTGCTGATCAAGGACTACTCACCTCGAATGGCCGGCCCCGAGCAGATCACCGCGACCCTCTTAGGGTTGGCCGGAATCGCCCCCCCTGAACTCATCGAGCTTGAGTCAATTGCCCGGGTACTGGGCCTATCAAAGGGTGCCAACGGCTTGGATCGGGCGGTCTCCCCTCGGGGGTACCGGTTGATCAGCCGCATCCCCCGAATCCCAGAGCCCGTCGCCGACCGTCTGGTGGACCACTTCGGAACCGTTCAGCGCCTGCTCGCTGCCTCGCTGGACGAACTCACCAACGTCGAAGGCGTCGGCGAACAGCGCGGCCGTGCGATCAGGGAAGGACTGTCCCGGATCGCCGAGTCCTCAATCCTCGAGCGTTTCGTGTAGGGGTCTCCGCCCCCACCCGCCCGATAGAACGCCGTTTCCTACACGAAACTCGCCGATTCATGTAGGAGACGGCGTCATATCGGAGCACCCCACCCCCTCGGCGGGGGGGGATCGGGGCGCCTAGATGGGGGTCCAGAGGCGGTCGATGGGCATGACGTGGAGTCGGTCGGCGTAGGTGTAGGAGCGAGGGCCCATGGTGAGCGCGACACCTGCCACGAAGCGGTTGCCCAGCCGCTCTCGCAAAGTCGTCAGGCCCGAAAAGTCGCGGCTCGAGACGCGTTCTGCTGCCTTTGCCTCGAACGCGAGGACTCGTCCGTCATCGTGCTCAATGATCAGGTCGACTTCCGCCACGTCGACGGTACGCCAATGCCCGAGGGTGACCGGCACGTCGAGCCATGAAGCCTGCTTCCGTAACTCACCGACAACGAAGGTCTCCACCAGGTGTCCGAACTCCGTGAGGGTGGCGGCATCGCCCGCGGCCAGCTTGGTCGGACTGACTCGCATAAGTCGAGCAGCAAGCCCTGAGTCGACGATGTGGATCTTTGGACTGCCCGTCGCCCGCGAAGTCAGCGTTTTGCCCCACGCCGGAAGCCGGGCCACGAGAAACAGGTCCTCCAGCAGGCGGATGAGGGACTCGACGGTGTCCCATGACGCCTTCAAGTCTTGGGCGAGATTGGCGATGTTGAGGACCTGTCCGGTGCGGCCGGCCAGCCTGGCGAGCGCCTCGGCCAGCAAATGACGCTGACGAAGTCGTGACAGCTGTGCCGCGTCGCGCTCGGTGGACTGGCGGACGTAGTTGTCAAACCATCGGCTCCGCGACCGCTCAGAGGACCACGTCATTGCGATCGGGAATCCACCCACGACCAGGCGTTCCACATACTGCGCTCGCTCGGTTTCGGAACGCGGATGAGCGGCGACAGCGTCGCTGGGGGCTTCGAACAGGTACTCCAGGAGGTTCTCGTGGACGTTGGCGATTTCCCCTTGGGAGAGCGGCCAGAGAACAAGGCTGTGGAACCGACCGGTCAGGGCCTGAGCTGTCATCGGCAAGGCGTCGTGCCGCGTCGACCCAGTCAGAATCGCCGTTCCTGGAATCGCGCCTTGAGAGTTGAGACGCGCCTTCAGCGCGTCTAGCAGCACGGGGACCCGCTGATACTCGTCCACGCACACCGGGCGAGGCCCTGCCACCGTCAACATGGGGTTCGCCCCCGCCGCGTCACGCTCGATAGGAGCGTCGAGGTCAACAACTCCGACCCCGTGCTCGTCGGCCACGCGTCGCAGTAAGGTCGACTTGCCGACCGACCGTGGCCCATGCAAAGCGACCACTGGTTCGTCCAGCAACAGGTCCCTTACGACCTCCTCGGCTCTTCGGGTCACAACCTGGTCAAACATCCTGACACCCTACCACGAAATCGGAATCGCGAGGTACCTAAACTCGGAATCGCGAGGTGCTCAAAGTCGGAATCGCGAGGCACTCAAACCCGGAATCCTGAGGCACTCAAGGTCGGAATCCCGAGGGCGGTCCGCTGCCACCGCCACCACCCGCGACGACACCGGTAGCACCCACAACGCCGCCACGCCCCTGCGCGCCACCGCTTACGCCGCCCCCACCCGCCCGATAGAACGCCGTTTCCTACACGAAACTCGCCGATTCATGTAGGAGACGGCGTTATCTCGAAGCACCCCCACCCCCACGGCGGGGGGGCGCCTAGATGGGGGTCCAGAGGCGGTCGATGGGCATGACGTGGAGTCGGTCGGCGTAGGTGTAGGAGCGAGGGCCCTTAGTGAGCGCGACACCTGCCACGAAGCGGTTGCCCAGCCGCTCTCGCAAAGTCGTCAGGCCCGAAAAGTCGCGGCTCGAGACGCGTCTGCGGCCTTGGCCTCGAATGCGAGGACTCGTCCGTCATCGTGCTCCACTATCAGGTCGACTTCCGCCCCGTCGGAGGTGCGCCAATGCCCGAGGGTGACCGGCACGTCGAGCCACGAAGCCTGCCGTGTCAACTGGGTACCGGGCAAAGGTCACCAACTGCCCGTCGCAGGCGGCCACATCGGCGTACACCGTGTGTTCTGCCACAGCCTCAGCCCCCATACGAAAGCTGATGTACGATGCGGGAATTGACTCACACCAACACAAGAGACTGGAGGCAACAATGAGGATGACTTCACGAAGGGCGTCGTTGGCCATCGCTGCCATGCTTGCGGCCGCTCTCGCCCTCCCCGGTTGCGCGAGCACTAGCGGAACGAGCTCCGACGCTCCCGTTGAGGAGGGCGTCACCGCGCACGCAGGGAAGCTGGCACCGGACGTGGCAAGGGACGCGGAGGCCTCAGGCGTGCGGGAGGGTTCCGAGCCAACAGACGATTCACCGGCGGCCGACCCCACTTCCCCCCCTGACAGCCTGGTCAAACTGACAGACAAGCAGGCAACAGAGGCCAGGAAGGAAGCGCGCCGCACCTGGACCGTCGAGCTTGCCGACCCCCACGAGTCGGAGACCGTCCTGACCGACGACCCAAAGGATGGCGACGACGTTGCCGCGCAGTTGGCGCTCATCGGTAGCTGGCTCACCTATCTTGGCATCGACGACGGGTTCTCTGGCCTCGTCTTCGATAACACCAGCCGGTCGGTCGACGCCTACTGGAAGGGAGACCCGCCCAAGGCCGTCACAGAATTCCTGGACGGCGTGCCGACATGGGCCACCGTCACTATTCACCCCAGCGCCCGGTATACCCGCTTGGAGATGCAGGAAGCCGCCGAGCGGTTCATCGCCTGGGATACCGATCACCAGTACGGCGCGACCAGCCTGGCACCTCGCCACGACGGCACAGGCCTTGACGTCCAGGTGAGCAGTCTCGCGGCCCTCAGGAGGAGCGGCGATCTCGCAGTGCTCAAGACAGCCATCGACGAGTGCTTGGACCAGTCGGCCCGCGGCATCGCACATGGGTCGCAGCGGAGGCAGGTTCCTTCGGGCACAACAATCACCGAAGGCAGCACCACGCCCACCTCGCGTGACGTGCCGACCAGCCCGTACAAAGCCGGCGGACGCTACCGTGTGATGACTGCGGGCAACCCCTGTAGCCTGGGCTTCCCTGTGCTGGCGAATGGGGTCTCGTACCTGATGTCGGCGAACCACTGCATCCCGGACCACAACCACGGTCTCCGCGCAGGATACTCCACGTCGGGCACGGTCATTGCAAACGCCTCCGACGTGACCGGGTCTGAGACCCAGGACTACCTTCGGATCAAGCCAACAGCCGGCCAAGGGACAACCGGGAAGGTCATCACCGGTGCTTGGAACTCGACGAGCACATCTGCCGTCAAGGGCTGGGCAGCATCAAGCGAGAACCAACCCGTCTTCCTCTCTGGCGCGTCGTCCGGACAGCGGAATGCCATCATCTCCCAGATCAACGTGCCCACCATGTTGCCCTACACCACAACCTGGGTCAAAATGCACGTGGTCCAGGCCAATCCGTCCAGCGGAATCGTGGTCGCACAGGGAGATTCCGGCGGGCCGGTCTATTCGACGGCAACGGGAGGAGTCGCGGCAAGAGGAATCATTTCCGCCATGGAAGCCTCGTGGGTCTGTCACAGCGGCGACACTTCTCTGGCCCCAGAGATCAGGGGAAACTACCGCTGCTCAAGCACGGCTCGCTTCGTTCCGATTCGGACGACTCTCGACCTGTTCGGGCTGGCCCTACAGACCAGCTAGGAGGTCGATTCCCGGTATGGCCGACAACGCTCACCGCTGAGCCGTGGGAACGCTCCCGGCTGAATCGGCTCGGGCCGAGATCCGTCCATGCCGCCGATCCTTGCCAAACCGTGCGTTCATGGAGGCTGTCCAGGGGCCTGTCCCCCGGTCACAGCTCGATGGGGTCCAGAGGCGGTCGATGGGCATGACGTGGAGTCGGTCGTCGTAGGTGTAGGAGCGAGGGCCCATGGTGAGCGCGACACCTGCCACGAAGCGGTTGCCCAGCCCACCAAGGTCAAAGCAATCAAGGCCGCCAAGACCAGCACCATCAAGGTCAAGCACGGAAAGACCAAGCGCCTATCGGTAGCGCCCACCCCTCCGGGCGGCACCCTGACGAAGATGCACACCTTCAAGTCCTCCAACTCCGTGGTCGCCACCGTAGACAAGACCGGCCTGATCACAGCCAAGAAGAAGGGTGAGACCAAACTCACCGTCTCCCTCGCCGGAAAGAAGACCACCCTCCTCATCCGCGTCACCTAACAGGGCAGCACCTGGACACTGCCGTTGACCAGGCGCCACCTCGTCTTGGCAAGGTAGGCGACGGTCTCTCTCGGGTCGCGGTGTCCTCGATTCCCGAGCCATTCGCGCGGTGGTCCAGCGACCACTGCCTCACACCCACACCGATGGTGGTCCCATGCCTGGTCAGACAGCCTGAAACCGCCCCCAAAACCGGAATCCCGAGGTACCTAAACTCGGAATCGCGAGGTGCTCAGAGTCGGAATCCCGAGGCACTCAAACCCGGAATCCCGAGGGCGGTCCGCTGCCACCGCCACCACCCGCGACGACACCGGTAGCACCCACAACGCCGCCACGCCCCTGCGCGCCACCGCTTACCCCGCCCCCACCCGCCCGATAGAACGCCGTTTCCTACACGAGACTCGCCGATTCATGTAGGAGACGGCGTTATATCGAAGCACCCCCACTCCCGCGCGCCTCCTCGGGGGACCTTCAGTTCCACTGCTCCTTCTGACCGCTCCCCCAAGCCCTTAGTTTCAAGGAAACCACTCCCCAGTCCGACATGGAGGCGCTCAGCACTCCCTAGTCCGACATGGAGGCGGCCGGGGCTGGAGGAGGCGGCCGGGGCTAGCGGAGGTCGAAGACTGTGTCGTTGGACTTGGCGCCGGCTATCCCGCACGGGGAAAGATGCCGCCCTGTAGACTCTGCACAAGTCCGTTTGTCGATCCAGGAGGAAGCAGTGGACGTCGCGACCATCTCAGCCGGTGGCCAGGTTGCACTACCGACCGAGGTTCTCCAGCGCCTTCAACTTGGCCCCGGAGACGAGGTGGTCTTCGCCGTCAACGACCAGGGAGAGACCATTGTGGCGCAGCCCGGAATCGCCGCGTTGCTTAGGGCTCAACAGGCCTTCAGCGGTGCCGCAGATGAGGCCGGACTTGGATCCGAAGACGACGTCCAGGCGCTCGTCGAAGAATTCCGCTACCCCGCATCCGCGAAGCTCGCCCGATGAGGCGTCGGGTCCTTGCTGACACAAACATCCTCATCTCGGCCTTTTTGTTCCCCGGCTCTGTGCCTGACCGAGCACTCCAGCACATCCTCACCCGTGACCACCTCGTGCTGACCGAGTGGATCCTCAACGAGTTCGCACGGGTGTTAGCAAGGAACTGGCCCAATCGCGCCGACGCCGGTCGTGCTTTCCTTGAAGCGATCGACCACGACCTCGCAGCGCCCACCGAGACGGCGCTGAGGATCTCCGATCCAGGAGACCAACCCATACTTGAGGCCGCGATCGGCGGTAGTGTAGACATACTGGTCACAGGCGACAAGCGCTTCTTCTCCCTCGGCCTCCACCGTCCCAGAATTCTCTCCGCCCGCGAGTTCCTTGAGCTCCCACCCACTGTGACGTAGCCAAGTCCGATCAGACAGGACACGGTCAGCACGGCCAGGTTCAGCAAGAACCGGAAACTGGGGAGTGGTTTCACTGAAACTAACCCAACTGAAACTAACCCCTTAGATTCAAGGAAACCACTCCGCAGTTCGACATGGAGGAGGCGGTCGGGGCTAGCGCAGGTCGAAGACTGTGTCGTTGGACTTGGCGCCGGCGATGGTCGCGATGATGTGGTAGGTGCCGGGGCGCGGCTCGGGCAGGCCTGGGTCGCAGGTCTCGTTGGAGCGGTGGCGGTCCCAGGAGACGGGGAGGTTCCCTACTGCGCCCGCCTCGAGGAGGGTCGGCTGGCCGGGGCCGGGCTCGGCGGTGGAGCAGTCGTCGGAGTCGAAGATGCGGTCGGAGCCTGAGGTGACGTGGATCCTTGTTGCCGCCGGGTCGAGGGCGCAGCGGATGGCGCTCGTGTTGGTCACCTCGGCTGTGAAGGTGACGGGCTCGCCTGCTCCGAAGGCCCGCGAATCCGGGGTGAGGTCAATCGCGAGCGCACCCTTGGTGCAGGGTTCGGCCTCCGGCACGGGCGGGCTCTCGGCAGCGGCAGACGCGGACGACTCGACGGGAGTCTGGGCGACCTTGGGCTCGTCTCCCCCGGAGGTTGCCGCCTTGATAATCATCCAGATCAGGAGGATGAGGACGACCAACCCCAGGAGCACGACCGCGCGCCGCCGCCAGTACACCGACGTGGGTTCCGGCCCCGCTGGGCGCAGCAGTGTGCTCACGGCCCCACCCTAGGCGCAACCGAGGCGCGAATCACCTCGCCCGGCGGCGTGTCGCGGGTTTGGCTCTGGCACTGGCGAACAATCTACGGCGAAGGCGAGGATCGGGGGCAACAGGACAACGCCGCCGGCGCGAATCACCTCGCCCGGCGGCGTGTCGCGGGTTTGCCTACTCATAGGCGAGAGCTTGGAGGATGGGAACGCGGGACGCTCGGATCGCCGGCCACACCGCAGCCACGACACCGACTGCCGCGGCGCCGACAAACAGACCGACGATGGCGGCCCATGGGATGGCAAGAACACCCAAGCCCATCGAGGCGGCGACCGACGGGAGGATGGCGGTGATCCCCACACCAGCGCCGATGCCCAGCACCGCGCCAAACAGAGCGATGAGGATCCCCTCAATCACCATGGTCCACGCGAGTTGGCCTCGTCCGAGCCCAACCGCGCGCGTCATCCCAATCTCTTGAGTGCGTTCGATGACGGACAGCGCCAGTGTGTTGATGACGCCCAGGACAGCGATGATCAGTGACAGGGCGAGCAGGCCGTAGAGGATGTTGAGCATCTGCCGGATTTGCCCGGCGATGAAGTCCGTGAACTCCTCGCCATCCATCACCCCGATCGTGTAGTACGGAGCGACGATGGCGTTCAGCTGCTCCCGTACTTCCGTCGCGTCGACACCGGGGTCAAGTGCGATGACGGCTTGGGGGTAGGTCACGAGCTGCTCGAGCGCCTCGGCGGGAACCAGTTGCGCGAGTGTCTCCTCGGAGATCGTCACCCTCATGGAGGTGGCAGCTGAGGCGACAATGACCTGGACCGGCAGCTCGGTCGTCACTTCGTAGGGGGTGTCCGGCGCAATGGTGACCGACACGAGGTCACCCACAGCCACGTCGTGGTCTGATGCGAATGCCTCGTGGAGACACAGGCCCGTCCCGAAGTCCTCAGCCCGTCCGTCGACGATTTCCATGGTGAAACCCTTGGTGAGGACCTCAGGATCCCCGGAAGCGATCCACGGCGGTTCCCCGAAGAGACCACCTTCTCCGTGGGGGTTAGGACTCCCGGAGGCCTTGGCATTCGCGGCAACTCCCGAGATGGCGCCAAAGGGCATGACCTTGATGCCGTCAATCTCTCGCATCTCGTCGAGGGCCGCCGCTGGGATGCCGATCACGGACTCCTGGCCGTCAAGGATGAAGTCGGCCGCTAGCTGCTCCTCCACGAGGCTCGAAACAGACGCCGAGGTCGATGACGAGATCACGGCCGTGGCGCCAACCAGGGCCATCCCGATCATGAGGGCCGCGGCCGTGTTGGCCGTCCGACGCTTGTTGCGCGTGAGGTTGCGTTGGGCGAGCTTCCCGAAAGGTCGGCTGAGCGCAGAGAACGGGATACCCAACACACGGGTCACTCCCGGCCCGAGCACCGGCGCGACGACGATGAGGCCCAGGAGGAGGACCGCAGCGCCCGCGCCAAGGAGAGCGCCGCCATCGTTCGCAGCACGATGGGCCGCGACTAGGAGGGTGACTCCTGCGACGGACAGGACCGCGCCGGTGGCGCCGCGGAGCAGAAGACGGCGCTCCTCGGGGGGACCGCCGGGGCGCATGGCCTCGACGGGGGCGACGCGACCGGCGCGGCGGGCGGGAAGGGCGGCGGCGACCATCGAGACGGCGACACCGAGGGCCATCGGGATGAGAATGCCGGGAAGGGAGACGGGGATAGCGCCGGACAAAGGCATTCCGACGTGGTCAAGGAGGCGTCGGATGATCGCGACGAGGCCGAAGCCGCCGCCGATTCCCAGCACCGCCCCGAAGAGTCCGACGATGCCGGCCTGCGCCACGAAGGAGACGATGACCTGGCGAGGTGAGGCGCCGAGAGCCCTAAGAAGCGCCGACTCGCGAAGGCGCTGGCGAACCACCATTGCGAAGGTGTTGGCGATGATGAAAGCGCCAATGAACAGGGCGATCGCGGCGAAGATGAGGAGGAAGGTCGACATGAATCCCAGCATCGAGTTGATCGACTCTCGGGCGGTGTCCTGCGCTTGCTGGCCGGTCACGACCACGGCGTTGCTGTCGGCGGGGAGGATTGTGCGGATCGCGGCGGCGAGCTCGTCCTGGCTGACACCGTCGGCGGCGCGGGCGGTGATCGTGGGGACGGCGCCGGTGGGGGCGTAGGCAGCTTTGGCGATCGCCTCGTCCAGCCCGACGATGACGGCCCCTGCGTAGACGGTGCCCTCCTGTGAGGCGATCATCCCGACGACCTCGACGTCAACGGGGGCGGCCGTGTTGATGAGGACCTTGGTCGAATCGCCGATGGCAAGGCCGGCGCGGGTCGCCGTCTGCTCTTCGAGGACGATCTCGCCCGGCCCGACGGGGGCGTGTCCGGTGATGGCGAATCCCTGGTCGAGGAGGAGGTCCTCGACGAAGCCCATGCCGAAGGAGGGGGCTCCTGCCGAGGTCACGCGCGTTCCGTTGGCCCCGACTAGGGTGATGGGGCCCTGGTATTCGGCCTGCGCCCACTTGACCTCGTCAAGCTGGGAGATGGGTTCGACGAGCGTGTCGGGGAGCAGTCCGGGAACCGCGCCGGTGATGCCTGTGAGGTCGAGCGGATTGTCGCTCTTCGCGCTGACAAAGACGTCGGCGCCCATGGATGAGGAGATGATGCCATCGAAGGTTGAGGCGAGCATCGAGCGAAAAGCAAACGTGCCCGCGACGAAGGAGACTCCCAGGACGACCGCGAGGAGCGACATCCCGAAGCGAACCGGATGGTGGCGCACATCGCGCCAAGCAAGGCGGAACATCAGCTGATCCTCCCTGCTGCCTCAGCAGTGGCCGTTGCTGCGTTCCGGAGGGGAGCTTCGCACTCTCCAGGGCGAGGGCCGCCATCGTGCGAAATGTGGTGAAGGGTGTCGAGGATGGTGGCCTCCGTCGGATGGGCGAGGTCAGCGGCGATGTTGCCGTCAACGAGGAAGAGCACCCGGTCCGCGTAGGCGGCGGCGGAGGGGTCGTGGGTGACGATGACGAGAGTCTGGCCGAGCTCGTCAACGCTGCGCCGCAGGAACGTGAGCAGGTCGCGGGAGGCGGCGGAGTCGAGGTTGCCGGTCGGCTCGTCGGCGAAGACGATGGCGGGACGGGCGATCATCGCGCGGGCGCAGGCGACGCGCTGCTGCTGGCCGCCCGACAGCTCGCCGGGGCGATGGTCGAGCCGGTCGGCCAAGCCGAGGACGGCGACCATGCGCTGGAGCCAGTCTCGGTCGACTTTGCCGTGGGCGAGTTCGACGGGGAGGGTGATGTTCTCCTCGGCGGTGAGGGTGGCGACCAGGTTGTAGGCCTGGAAGATGAATCCGATCTGGGTGCGACGCAGGCCCGTGAGCTGCCGCTCCTTCATGTGCGTAAGGTCTTGGCCGGCCAGCGTCACGGTGCCGGAGGTGGGGCGGTCGAGGCCGGCGAGCAAGTGCATCAGCGTCGACTTGCCCGAGCCGGACGGACCCATGATGGCCGTGAACTGCTGGGGAGCGAAAGCGACATCAATGCCGCTCAGGGCGTGAACGGCGGCCTCGCCCTTGCCGTAGACCTTGGTTAGGCCTGCGGCGCGGGAGATCGCAGAGGTGTTAGGCGCGCTAGGCGCGGGGATGGACGTGGGGGGCGCACTAGGCGCTGGGTGGACATCGGTTGTTGTCAGCATGCTGCCAGTCTTGCAGGGCGATGTGGCCGATCCCATGGGGGACCGCCCGGAAGCAACCCTGGTCTTGACACCCCCCAACCCTGAGTCCACCCCGGGGTCCTCCCCCAACCCCACTCACGCCATAGCAGAAGTCACAAGTCCATGAGCAGAAGTCACAAGTCCGGGTTTTGGCTCCTGCGGCAAATTCGGGCACTCCTGTGACCTGGGCAAACGCTCGACGTCGTGGAGGGTGGCTGCGTCGAAACCTGGGTTTGTGACTTCTGCTCTGGGGGGGTGGTGAGGAGGGGGCTATGGGGTGGTTTTGGTGTCGGGTTGGGGGAAGCGCCAGGCGCCGGGGTTGATGTGGCGGTGGGTGGAGAGGTGGGAGGCGATGAGCTGGGTGAATACGGCTTGGGCGGCGGCGGTGGCTAGGCCGGGGGCTGGGAGGTCTAGGCAGAAGGTCAGGGGGTCGCCATCGGGCGGGGCGGGGGTGGGGCCGGCGGCGAAGCGGAGGGTGGGGACAAAGGCGGCGCGGAGTTGGGCGGCTAGCGTGCGCTCGCGGGCATCGCCGAAGAGTAGGACACCGGGCTGGGGAACCACGGGGTCACCGGGCATGACGATGGGGAGCGTTGCCTGACCCCAGTGTCCGTCGCTCGCCGAGGTGTTCCAGGGGCGCGAGCCGAGGGATTCCATGGGGCCGTGGAGGTATTGGCGCAGGTGGTGGGGGGCCGCGGGGAGGGCGCAGGCTTCGCGCAGCAGGAGGGCCGCGGCTTGGGCGGCGCCATAGTCGGGGCCGTGGCCCACGATGTCGAGGGCGGTCATCGCGTCGAGAGTCTCGGCAAGATACGGGGCCGCGGGGCCGAACTGGGCGTAGGTGCGTTCGGCGGCGGCCATGAGCTCGACCGGGTGGCCCAGGCTCATCGCGCAGGTCTCGGCGAGCGCGGCCATAGCCACCAACGTGCAGGAATACCCGCTCACGTACACTCCCGCGTCAATCACTCCACCGAGGGGGACGATGGCGGCCCCTGGGCATGCTTCAACGAGCGGCGAAGTGGCCCCGTCAGTGATAACAATCCGCTGGCCAGGGCCGAGCGCCTGGGCTGCGGCTAGGGGTTCGGTCGAGTTCCCGGATTGGGAGATGAGCACGTAGTGGTCGGCGGTCAGGCCCGCGAGTGCGGCGTCGCGGGCGGCGAGGGCTTCGAGGTTGATGGCAGCCACGCCCCGAGGGCGCAGGGACTCGACCAGGATCTGTCCGGCGTGGGAGGCGGCCCCGATTGCGATAACCCACAGGCTCTGGCCCGGGCGCCAGGCAAGGGGAGTGGCCGCTGCGAGGGCGTCGTCGGCGACCTCGGCGGTGTGCCTCATCTGGGCGAACTGCGACTCGGTGACCTGGGAAATCGTGGGTTTGGGCGTCATCGTGCGCGCTAGGCCTTGACGGCGCCAGCGACGAGGCCTGAGGTGACGTAGCGCTGGAAGATCGCGGCGAGGATGACAGGGGGGAGGGCCGCTAGGACGCCGCCGGCGGCGACTTTGCCGAAGTCCGTGATGTATCGACCGGCAAACTCGGAGATGGCGACGGGCACGGTCTTCGACGCGTTGGAGTTGGAGAAGATCAGGGCATACATGAACTCATCCCACGCCAGGAGGAAAGCGAACATGGCCGCCGCGAAGATCCCCGGGCGGGCCGAGGGCAGGACCACGTGCCACAGGGCTTTCAGGCGTGAGGCCCCGTCAATCCACGCTGACTCCTCGATCTCCAGGGGAACGGTGATGAAGTAGTTGGATAACGTCCATAAGACGAACGGCACCACGAGCGAGCAGTCAACGAGAATCAGGCCCATCACGGAGTCGAGTAGGCCGATGTTGTAGAGGATCATGTAGAGGGGGACGAGGAGCGCGACCTGGGGAAGCATGTAGGTGAACAGGAAGGTCATGAGGATCGCGCGGCGGAACTTGAAGCGCAGGCGTGCGAAGGCGTAGCCGCCCAGAGTCCCGACGAACAGGGAGACTAGGACGACAGACGAGGCAATGACGAGTGAGTTTCGCATCGCGGCCCGGAAGTCTTTGCCCGCAGCCGAGGTGAAGATATCGATGTATCGATCAGGGTAGAACTTGCCCGGGACCCAGGGAAGGGGGCGGGCGACTAGTTCGGCCTGAGTCTGGAAGGAGGCGAGCACCATCCAGCCGAAGGGGGCCAGCAAGAGGAACCCGGCGAAGACGGCCGTCAGGTAGATCATGACCTTCTTGGTGCGGCGGCTCATAGCAGACTCATCTCGCTACGTCGCAGCGCCCGAAGGTACAGCGCTGACAGGATGGCGATGGCAGTGACAATCATGTAGGCAAGCGCCGAACCCACGCCATACCTTTGATCTCGAATTGCCGTGTAGTAGGTGTACAGCGCAATCGTCTTGGTGCCGTCGGCGGGTCCACCGCCGGTCATGATGTAGATGACGTCGAAGACCTTGAAGGCCTCAATGATGCGGTAGATCATGACGATCGATATCGAGGGGACGAGGAGGGGAAGCGTGATGGATCGCAGGGTGCGGATCGCCCCTGCGCCGTCAATGCGGGCGGCTTCGTAGGTCTCCTGGGGGATCGAGGTCAGGCCCGCCAGCAGCATGAACGCCACGACGGGAACGGTCTTCCAAACGTCAGCCACGATCACCATGTTCATCGCGAGCAGTGGGGAGCCGAGCCAGATCTTGTCCTCAGAGATCAGGCCCAGCTGGGTGAGAATCGCGTTGAGCGAACCGAACTGAGGATTGAAGATGCCCTTCCACAGGGCGCCCGAGACCACCGTAGGGACGGCCCAGGGGATCACGACAATGGTGCGTAGAAGCCAGCGACCTCGGATTCTGGCGTTGAGCAGACCGGCGAGGGCCAGTCCCAGCACCAGCTCGATCGCGGTGGAGACGACGGTGAAGTACAGGGTCCTGTTCATCGAGGACCAGAACGCCGGGTTCTTCCCAACCTTGGCGTAGTTGGACAGGCCCACAAACTCAGCGTTGGGCTCCATGACCGACGTGACGTTCTCCACCGAGGTCACGCCCGTCCGAACGATGGGATAGACGATCACCCCGAAGACCACGATGGCGGCCGGCAGGAGCATCCAGACCGCCATCCGGGTCTGGGCACGGCTGCCAGCGCGGCGAGGACGTGCTCGTTCACGTCCTCGCCGCGCTTGAGTAGCACCGGCGCTTGTTCTCAAGGACATCGTGTCCTACAGTCTCGCGCCGTGATCGCTGTCACTCCAAAACCGCTACTCAGCTGCCGCCGCCGCGACCGCCGCATCCATGGCCTCCTGGATCGGCTTGGCTCCGGAGAGGGCCGCCTGCAGCTGAGCCTGTAGGGCGTCTGAGGCCGCTTGGTAGTTCACAACAGTCGGACGCAGGATCAGCGTGGCCAGCGCCTCAGGTGCCGCGGCGAAGAGCTCGGGCGCCAGGGAGGTGATGGCCTCATCGGTGTAGGAGGCCTTCCAGTTCGGCAACCAGCCCGTGGGGTACTTGTTCTGCTCCCCCGGACCCGTCACGTACTCGATGAACTTCCAGGCTTCCTCGACATGCTTGGAGCCGGTGCCGATCGACAGCGCCATGGCGCCGTTGATGCCAGGCCGATCGCCACCCGGGCCCTTAGGCGTCGGGAGCAGACCGATCTTGCCGACCACGTTTGACGACTCGGCATCCTGGAGACCATCGAAAGAGTCCTCCCAGTTGAGGGCAAAGGCTGCCTCACCCTGAGCCATGGTCTTGTGGACATCGTCCTCGAGGAAGACGAGCGAGCCGGGGTTCGACAGACCATCGTCGATGGTCGCCTTGAGCCACTCGACCGCCTGAATACCGGCGCCCTGGTTGACCGCGAGATTGCCATCTGCATCCGTGAACTGGCCGCCGAAGGAACCGAGGATCTGGCCGTAATCACAGACCGACGCCTCTTCCTGCTTCAAGCTCCACGCCAAGGGGTACTGGACCAGGCCAGCATCCTTGATCTTCTGGGCAACGGCGAGCACGCCATCCCAAGTGTCGAGGTCAGCAGCAGTCGCGCCGACGGCCTCGACCATCTCTTGGTTGTAGTAGAAGTACTTCGTGGAGGGCCCCCACGGGACACCCCACATCTTTCCTTCGAATTCGGCGGTGTGATAGGCGCCGCCGAGCATGTCCTCAGCCCAGCTGTCCGGATACCGGTCTGTCACGTCGAGGACAATGCCCTTCGTCGCGAACTCTGCGGGCCAGATCACATCGATCAGCACGATGTCGAGGGTGCCAGCGGGAGCGGCGGTCACGATCTTGTCGTGGAGCGCCTCAAACGCGACGTACTGCGCGTTGATCTTGATGTCCGGGTTGTCGGCCTCGAAAGCCTCGATCATGGAGTTGATCTGCTCTTCGCTGTAGCCGGCCTGCTTCATGAACAGGGCGTTGAGTTCGGTCTTGCCGCCGTCTCCGCCTCCGTCTGACTTGCTGCACGCCGACAGCCCTGCTGAGCCGACGAGTGCCATGGTCGCGAGCGCCGCGATGAGTGCGACGCCCTTCTTCGTATGAATCCTCATTGGTTACTCCTTAGTGCGGGTTTTTCTTCGGTGTTTCTCGTTGTTGCGTGGGTGCCAAGTCCTCGCGCAAGCGCCAAGGCACCCTCCACGGGTTCGCGGCACAGCACCGTCACGTTGAGCTCGGGAGCCATTTCCCCCAATTCGCGCACGATGGCGTCCCTTAGGCTCGACTGCCTCGTCACCACAGATCCGCCCAAGACCACGTCCGTTCCCTGCGCACCACGGGCACGCAAGCGGACGACGTCTCGGGCGAGAGCTGCGGCGCCCTCGTTGATGACTGCTGCGGCCAGGGGATCTCCCTGGTCTTGCGCCTGAAAAACGATGGGACACAGGGAGCCCCATCGGGTGACTTCGGCATCGTCGGTGAAGGCATAGGCCAACGCCACCGGATCGGCCGAGCCGTAGTGCTCCTGCAAGGCGAGCGCCAGAGGTCCTGGGCGAGCGCCGTCATCGTGCGCCACTGCGACGGCGATGACGGCTTGCCGGACCAGACCGGGAGCGCTGCCGGGATCTCCCAGAAGCCAGCCATACCCCCCGATCTTGGTCAAATGACCCTGGTGATCTCGACCCACGGCGATTGAGCCCGTGCCGACGACGACGGCGATTGCCGGCCCCAAGCCCATGGCGGGACCGAACAGCTCGGCGTCGTTGTGCGCGGCGACGGGGCCCCTTCGGTGGGCGGAAAGCCACCCGGCGAAGGTGTCGCATTGTTCATCGGTGTCGCACCCGCTGGCGCCGACGGCCAGAGGCGCATCCAGGTCGGCGGCGGCGTCGGGGATTTGCTCCAGCAGGCGGGTCGCGTTGCCGGGATCCGACAGGAGGGCGCCTCGTCGCCAGGACGCGGAGGGTCGGGTCACTACCTGGACGTTGCCATCTGGGCAACTCCAGGCGATGCGGGTGGAGGTCCCACCCACGTCAATCCCGATGTTCATCAGTCCTGCCTTGCGCGGCTTCCCGTCGTTAGGTCCCGACACCCTTGCCGGTTTTCCCACAGGGTAACAGGGCTGGGGAGTCGGCGCGAGCCAACGGCCCTGGCCTGGGCTCACAGGTCTAGACCGGAGGAAGGGATTCGCAGGTGAGCCATTCGTCAATGACTCGGCGGGCGATGGCGCCGGGAACCGAGAGTCGAACCTCGCCTCGCTCCAGGGCTGCGGCTAGTTCGGCGCGGGTAAACCAGCGGGCGTCGCTCAGTTCCACCTGGTCAACGAGGATATTGGTGCTTCGCGCATGGGCGTCGAAGGCACACATCAGCGAGCGCGGCATGGGCCAGGATTGGGAACCTAGGTAGCGCACATGGTCCACCTCAATCGCCGTTTCCTCGGCGATTTCCCGAATCACCGCCTCCTCGAGCGTTTCCCCCGCCTCGACATACCCCGCCGGCAGCGAGTAGCGCTTCTCGACCCAGGCGGCCCCGTGCGCCAGGAGAATCCGATCCGCATCATCACGAATGCGCACGATGACGACCGGATCGGTTCTCGGGTACAACTCGCCTTGGTCCTGGGGACAGGTGCGGACCCATCCCGAGTCCGTGACTTCGGTTTGGCTTCCGCATTCGGGGCAGTGGGTCGCCACCGGGTGCCAGCCCGCCAGGGCCGAGGCGGCCCGCGCCACAGCCTCGTCAATGGCGCTGAGCTGGGGGCTTAGGTGGCCCAGGCTGAGCCAATCGACCTTGTCGGGCCAGGGAAGCAGGTGAGGGGGCTTGGGCGATTCCGCGGCTTTCGCGGCTCGGAAGGTCGGCATCTCCTGCCCGAGCAGTAGGGCGATGTAGTCGTGGGTGTTGAGGCCAGCATCCGCGCCGAGGTAGCAGGTGATCGCCTGTTCGCGCAGGTCGGAAGCCTGATCGGGGGTGAGGTAGGGGATGTGGCGAGTGCCGTCATCGTGCGCAATGGTCGGAATGAGGCCGTGGGCGACGATGATGACCCGCGTGGTGGGCGCCGTCCAGAGGTCGTCGAGGAGGTGAGGGTCGGGGCGAAGGTGGGCGCGCCGGTCCAGGGCGGGGCGATCATCGCTGGGCACCCTGCCACGGTAGCGCGGTCGCCGGTGGTGCGGGTCAGCGGAGGGGATGGAGGGCGGCGGCGGTTTTTTTTGCGGAAGGCTCTTGGGTCGCGTGCGGCGCGGGAGCTGGCAGATGGGCGAGATGAGTTCTAGCGTGGGGGCGTGCCTGGTGTGTCCATTCACCCCTATGCCCTGGCGGCAATGGCGGCATCGGCGGTCCCTGACCTCGATGTCGTCGGTGTGAGCACGGCGCGAATGGGGACGGACTACCTCTTTGCGCTCGTCGAAGACGGGGTGGGGCGGTCGTGGGTGGTGCGGGCGCCCGTGAGCTCGACGGCGGGAGCCGGCCAGGAAGCGGAGATCGCGCTGCTCAAGGCCCTCGCGGAGGAGTCGTTTGCCGGGCGACTTCCCTTTGAGATTCCCCGACCTGCCGG
>WQYN01000042.1 GCA_009781225.1 Micrococcales bacterium
CCGCCGCCAGATTGGTCGCGTGGTGCTCCCCGCGCATACCCGTCGCGATGCGCCGCACACCCCCCAGCAGTTTGAGGACGATGGCGATCCTTCCCTCCGGATCGACGCTCACCTCCTCGATGCACAGCTGGGCGTCGGGAGCAGCCCCGAAGGTCAGTCGAGCGGCGTCGCCTGTGTGCATTGCCCGGACCCGCGGGTCAGCGTTGTTCAGGACCGCTGTCCCTCCAGGCCGCAGGGCACCGAGAAGCTCGGCCTTCGCAGCCGCCACTTCCTCAATCGAACCGAACTCCCCCAGGTGAGCCGGGGCAACCGCGAGCACACAGGCCACATCCGGCGGGGCGATCGCGGACAACGCTGCGATCTCACCTCTGTGGTTCGCCCCAATTTCCACAATGAGGAAGTCCGTCGTCTCATCCGCCCTCAAGACCGTCAAGGGGACACCGAAGTGGTTGTTGTACGAAGCCTGTGATGCGACGGTGTTCCCCGCACCGGCCGCGATGCGCGCGAGGAGGTCCTTGGTCGTCGTCTTCCCAACTGACCCCGTGATCGCGGCAACCCGAATCCGCCCCACGACTTTTCGCAGGTGGACGAGGTGGGCACGGGCCAGATCCCCCAGCGCCGTCGTGACATCGGGGACAAGGACGTGGGGGGCGTCAACCGGGCGCTCTACCAGCGCGAGCACCGCGCCGTGCTTTCGCGCCGAGTCCACGAAACTATGCCCGTCCGAGTGCTCCCCTCGCGCCGCGATGAAGAGATCTCCCGGCGAGACCTTCCGCGAGTCCAACACCGCCCCCGTTACCCGGGCAGCCGAGTCAGCGCCGCCGCCGAGCTTTCCGCCCGTGGCCTTAGCCACGAACCCCACGGTCATGCCCATGGCCCACACTCCTCCAGGGCTGCGGCGAGTTCCACCCGGTCATCCCAGGGACGACGTTCCCCCTGAGCCTCCTGGTCCGTCTCGTGACCCTTGCCCGCCACGATGATCGTGTCCCCCACCTTCGCGGATTCGACGGCCCGACGGATCGCCTCCCCACGGCCCGCAACCTCCCGAACGTGGGCGCTGCCCCGAGCGCCAGCAAGGATGTCGGCGCGGATCGCGGCAGGATCCTCGCTGCGAGGGTTGTCGTCCGTCACAAAGGTCACATCGGCCCCCGCCGCGGCAACCGCCCCCATCGCTGGACGTTTGCCCTGGTCACGGTCCCCTCCCGCGCCGATCACGAGGAGGACACGGCCCGAAGTAGCCGGCCTGATCGCCGCGAGCACCGCCTGAACCTGCCCCGGCGTATGAGCGAAATCGACGATGGCGAGGGGAGCCGGGGTATGGGCCGCCGCCACGGGTTCCATCCGGCCAGGCAGGGAGCGGACCTCAGCGATCGCCCGGGAGGCCGTTTCCGGATCGATTCCCAGCTGAACACAGGTCAGGAGCGCAAGAGCAGCATTGTCCTGGTTGAAAGCCCCAACGAGGCAGGTGCGACCCTCCAGGATGCGGTCGGGTCCAGACAGGGCAAAGCCATAGGCGGTCGTGTTGGCGTCGACGACTACTCCGCGCGGTTCGATGCGCCACTCATTGTGGTCACCTCGGCCGATCGTCGTCACGGGGATCGTGGCCTCCTCCGCCAGGCGGCGACCCCAGGGAGAATCGGCCGCGATGAGGCCAACCCTCGCCCGCTCCGGGGAAAACAGCCGGGTCTTGGCCCCGAAGTAGTCCTCTTCATCGGCGTGGAAGTCCAAGTGGTCGCGCATGAGGTTGGTAAAGGCCGCGACGTCGACCCTCAGGCCATCAACTCGGTGGAGCGCCAGCGCATGGGAGGAGATCTCGAGAGCCACCCCCCGGACACCGCGCTCACGCATGAGCGCCAAGGCCGCGTGGAGGTCGGGGGCTTCGAGGGTGGTCCGCTCCTGAGGCAGCGACGTCTCCCCGATCCTCATCCCCGTGGTTCCCAGGAACCCTGCGATTCCCCAGGCTTTCGACATCGCGGCGTGGACGAGGCTCGCTACCGTCGTCTTCCCGCTCGTCCCCGTAACCCCAAAAACATCGAGGTCAGCCGCTGGATCGCCGTAGAACCAGGCGGCGAGCTCGCCGAGAACCGCGCGAGGGTCGGGGGTGATGAGACAGGGAGCCTGTCCGGCGATGAGATCTGCGCCAGCCTGATCAGTTAGTACAGCGCAAGCCCCTCGCGCCAGAGCCTCGCCGGCCCACACCGCCCCGTGGGACCGTGCCCCGGGAAGGGCAGCAAAGAGATCGCCGGGCTCAGCCCTCCCGGAGGCGAGGGTGAGACCCGTGACGATTGGGCCGCCATCGTGCGCGGGAAGCTCAAGGTGAGCGGCGATCTCGGCGAGGGATCGGGCCGGCGGATGTGCGGGACGGGCGAGGACCATGGCGCGGGGCTACCACGTCGTGGGGAGGTCCGGTGGCTTGCCGGTCGAGGGGGGGACGGTCAGGCGCTGAAGGGCGAAGGCGGCGACTTCCTTGAAGACGGGGCCGGCGGTGGTCGAGCCCCACTGGTTGCCCAGCTCGGGCTTGACCATGATGACGCCGACCGCGATGCGCGGGGCCTCGGCGGGAGCAAAGCCAATAAAGGAGGTGATGTAGCCGTCACGCTCGCCCTTCGACCAGTGCTCGGCCGTTCCGGTCTTGCCGGCGACCCGATAGCCGGTGATCTGGGCGGTCTGCCCCGTGCCCTCGTCGACGACGGATTCGAGCATGTCGCGCAGGGTGTGGGCGGTCTCGGCGGAGATAACACGCCGACCTTCCTCGCGCGTCGGGGTGGTCAGGGGCTGATCGGGGCATTCGATGGATTTCACGAGGTGAATCGGGACGGAGACGCCGTCGTTGGCGATTGTCGCGTAGACGCCGGTCGCCTGGAGGGCGTTGACGTTGTAGGCCTGGCCAAAGAGGAGAACGTTGCGGGTCAGGTCATCGAACTGGTCGGTACCTGCCATCGGTTTGGGCAGGGAACCGGGATTCTCGCCCGCGAGCTCGACGCCTGTGGGGGTGCCGACACCGAACTTCTTGAGGAAGTCCAGGCGCGTGGCAATCGGGATGCCCCCAGCGGCCAAGACCGTCCCGACGTTCGAGGACTGGGCGAGGATGCCGTTGAGGGTCCACTGGGAGGTTCCGTGCTCATCGTGGTCCTTGATGAGCTGACCTCGGAACTCCTGGATCCACGGGACAACGAATCCGGTGGTCGGTGTGGCCTCGCCGGACTGGAGAACCATCGCCATCGTGATGACCTTGCCCGTGGAGCCGGGCTCGAAGGCGTCGAGCACCGCGCGGGAGTTCCCGGAGCGGCCGGCCTCGCGCGCCTTCTCGGGGTTGACCGTGCCCGAGTCGGCTAGGGCGAGGATCTCTCCCGTGAGGGTGTCGAGGACCACGACCATGCCGGACTTCGCCTCCATGGCCTTGACCTGCTTGTTGATCGCCGCCTGGGCTCGGTGCTGGAGGTCAGCGTCGAGCGTGAGGCGCACATCGCAGCCGGGCTTGGCGGGGTGAATGTCGGTGACGCCGCCGGGGATGGCCTGGCCGCCCAGGCCCGACTCGACCCACTGTTCGCCGTCGGTGCCCTGGAGAGCCTCGTTTTCGCTCGCCTCGATGCCCGTGAAGTGAGTGGGGACCTCGTCATCGTCCTCGCCTTTGAAGGGGAAGCCGACGAGGTTGCCGGCTAGCGTGCCAGCGGGGTAATTGCGCTGGTAGTAGACGCGCGCCGAGATGCCGGGGATGTTGAGGTCCTCAATCTTGGCCCACAAGCCCTGGGCGATGGGCGCGCCGATGGGGACTTGGATCTTGTTGGGGCCAAGGATCGCGTTGGAGGGCGGCTGGGTGTCAAAGAGCGGGACCCAGTCGGTCTCGCCTTCTAGCAGGTCAAGAGCCTCCTCGGGGGTGACGCCGATGACGGGGGCGAGCTTGGCGGCGTGCTGCTGGAGGCCTTCGTGGACCTGGTCGGGGGCCAGGAGCTTGCGAACCTCGGGGCGGTAGATCTCGACGCGGTAGCGCAGGAAGTCGGTGGCGAGAACCGTGCCGTCGCTCGTGACGATGGAGCCGCGACGCGCCGCCTCGGTGGAGTGACCGATTTCCATGCGCGTTTTCAGACCCTTCGCCGCCACCGCGTCAGCGTTCACCACCTGGATGAGGACAAGCTTCGTCAAGAGCGCGATCACCACGAACAGGAGGGTGACGCGCAGGAGGCGTTGGCGCGAGGCCGGCTGGGCGATCATGGCGCCTCCTCCGGTTCCACGCCCGCGGGAGCAGGGTCGCCGATGATCTTCCCGTCAACAAGCTGCAGGTAGGACAGGTTCTTGCCCCCGATCATTCCCAGCTCGCGGGCGCGCTCGGAGAGGACCGCCGGTGCGCCACGCGAGGAGAGATCTTCGACGATGGCGGCCCGCCGGTCAGCGAGGTCGGCCATCTCCACGCGGAGCTTGTGTTCGACGAAGGACCCTTCCGTCTGGGCGGTGTTGAGCCAGAGCACCGTGACGAGCGAACCGATGAGCAGGACAACACAGGCCGCGACGAACCCGATGGTGCCCCGGCGCCTCCGAGGAGCCGGAATGCCAAAGACCTTGGGGGTGGGGAGGGTTCGACGGGTGGTGGGGATCGGGAGGGCACTCATGGGCGCACCTCCCGGATCTTTTCTGCTGCGCGCAGGCGCGCGGAGGCGGCTCGAGGGTTACTTGCTTCTTCCTCGGGGCTCGGGCGTTCCCCGCCCCGAGTAAGGAGGCGCAGGTAAGGCTTGGTCTCCTCTTTTTCGATGGGGATTCCCGGGGGTGCGGTCGAGGTCGCGGCCCTGCTCAGCGCCCTCTTGACGATCCGATCCTCGCCCGAGTGGTAGGAGAGAACCGCGATCCTTCCCCCCACCGCGAGGGAAGTGATCGCTGCGGGCAGGGCTTGCGTGAGGAGGTCGAGCTCGTCGTTGACCTCAATCCTCAGAGCCTGGAAAGTGCGTTTGGCGGGATTTCCCCCCGTGCGGCGGGCAGGAGCGGGGATGGCTTGACGAACAAGGTCGGCGAGCTCCCCGGTGGTCTGAAGTGGGTGGAAGCGGCGGCAAGCGACAATGGCGCGGGCGATCCGGAGCGCGTGAGGCTCGTCGCCGTGGACCTTGAGGATTCTCGCGATCTCTTCTTGTGGAGCGGTGGCGAGGATGTCCCTCGCCGATTCCCCTTCCGTGGGGTCCATGCGCATGTCGAGGACGGCATCGGTCGCATAGGCGAACCCGCGTTCCGCCTGGTCCAGCTGCATTGAGGAGACGCCGAGGTCAAAGAGGATCGCATCGGCTCGGCGGGCTGCAATGACGTCATCGATCCGGTCGAAGGTCGCATGAACGAGGGTGATTCTGTCTCCGAACTCCTCCAGGCGGCTCCCCGCGAGGGCGATCGCCTCAGGATCACGGTCAATCCCGATGATCCTCGCCTGGGGAAAGGCTTCCGCCAGGGCTTTCGTGTGCCCTCCCGCCCCGACCGTGGCGTCAACGATGACGGGTGGATGGGAGGTCGCTGTGACCGCAGGCGCGAGGATCTCCACGACCCGGTCGCACAGGACCGGGATGTGAGGCGCGGCGGTCAAGGCAGGCATTGCCAGGAGTCCTTTCACTGCGGGGGCAAGGGGATGGGATCTCCGCCTACCCTGGTCCCCCACCGAGGATCTGCCACCGGGGAAGAGGCGTCAGAGCATCGGGGCGGAGGCCGGGACGTGCGGAGGTATCAGCCCGCTACCTCACCCCCTCGGACAAGCCCGAATAGTCGGCGGAGAAAGCGGCGAGGTACGCCTCCCAGGCCTCGGCGTCCCAGACCTCCATGCGGTGCGCCAACCCAATGACCGCAAGTTCGCGGGTCAGTCCCGCGTATTCGCGCAGGACCGGAGGGATCGTCAGGCGGAACTGCGTATCGAGAGTCTGGTTGACCACCGAGGAGTAGAACACGCGATCAAAGGCGATGCTCGGCATCCCCGGAGGCGCGTTCTGCGCCATCTCCGCCCGGTAGGAGTCGAACTGAGGCTCAGTGAAGAGGAAGAGACAGTTGCCCTGCCCGCGCGTGAGGTAGGTGCCACCAGCCATCTCGTCGCGCGCCCTCGCTGGCACGATGAGGCGCCCCTTGTCGTCGAGCTTGAGCCCAAACGTACCCAGTGCCGCCGCCATGGAGTCCCTCCTCTCGTGCTAGCCGAGACAACTGGGCCCCCACTATACTCCACAACCCTCCACTCAGCCACCCAATTCCGAGAATTCTCCCACTTCTCCCCCACTTCCCTCCACCCAACCCCCCAAAACCCCAGCTCACCCCAGGTGGAGCCAAGTGGAGGTCCCTCCCATCCCCCCAGACACGCCCAACGGCGCTCTCAAAGGTCAGCTTTCGTCATAACTGGCGCAGGGTGGTGGGCCCACCGCCGCAGGAAGTGAAGGTGACCTTCGCGCCCGCCGGCGCAACCAGCACCTTGGGTTTGTTGGTGACCTCAGCACCCTTGAGGCTGGAGAACCCGGGCAGTTCGCAGCCGGGCATGACCTTCCCGGCAACGCCGGGGGACGCCTGCACCGGAAAGGCGGCAACACCGCCTCCCACCAACGCGGCACCCACCAGGACAATGAGGAGTCTTCGAACGGTCACGAGGGGAGTCCTTTCTCCAGATCCTCCGCTCCGAGTCCTACGCCAGTCTGCGAAGCGGTTACCGCCACTCTACTGAGGAATCAGAGCTCGTTGCGGCGGTTCCAGCGATCCTCAAGGCGACGCCCCAGACCCGAGCGTGACGACCCTGCCGAGGCGGGTGGCGGACCAGAAGGCCGCGATGACCTGCGGGTTCCCAGGGACGTGATCGGAATCCACGCCGCAACAAACATCATCGCAAAGCCCACGAGGCTCAACCAGATATGACCCCACACCATCCCACCGACCAGGACACCCAGCCCACACAGCCCGAGGAACACGCCGATCGCGGCCCGACTGCGCCGATCGCTGCCCGTCGAGTGGGTCATCGACGAGGCGAGACTGGGATCGTCCGACACAAGCTGCGCCTCCATCTCATCGAGGACGCGCTGCTCGTACTCAGACAGCGGCATGGCCACCTCCCAAAAACGAACCACCGCAGCCAACGCCGCGGCGGATGATAGGAGCCACCAGCATAACCCGCGATCCGCCCCCGTCCAACGGTTCCCCCGCTTCACGGCCATCTCCGCCCCCCGCCCCCCACCCAAACCCCCCTCACGCCGAGCATGTGGAAACCCGAGCATTGAGACCGCTGTCGTCGCTGCTAATGCTCAGGTTTTCACATGCTCGTGTCCGCGCCTGCGCCAGCGCCTGCGCCCGCTCCCGTACCCTCCCCCTCGCGCCTCAACAAACTCGCCGCCCGCACTGCGCCGCTCCCAAACCGCCCCCTCGCCCGATCTGCCGCGGCCTCCGCCGCCCGAGCCGACCCGTCCACCTCCTCAAACGTCTCCTGATGCCCCTGATCGACAACCGGCGCGAGCTTCTCCAGCCGCACCCCCACGAGTCGCACCAGCTTCGCCCCAATCTCCACGCCGGCGAGGAGCTCCCGGGCGACGGAGATGAGATGGGGCGTTGCGTCATCGTGCGCCGGCAATGTCCGGGAGCGGGAAAGCGTCGCGAAATCATCGGTGCGGACCTTGATCGCGACGGTCTGGCAGGCCAAACCCTGGCGACGCATGCGCAGCGCGGCCTTGTCCACGAGCGCGTGAAGCTCGCGGTCAAGCTCGGGCCCACGCGGGAGGTCGCGGGCAAACGTGGTCTCGGCGCCAAGCGATTTCTCGGTGTGACCAGGCGTGACGGGCCTTGGATCCTCGCCGACCGCCAGGGCACGAAGGTGCTGCGACAGCGCCGGCCCCAGCGCCCGCCGCAGCGTCGCCTCCGGGGTCTGAACCAACGCGCCAACGGTGTCGATCCCGAGCCGCGCGAGCGCCTCCCTCGTCTTTCCCCCCACCCCCCACAGCGCTGACACTGGCAGCGGCGCGAGGAAATCTCGCGTCTGGGACGGCCGCACCACGACCATCCCGTCCGGCTTTGCCCGCTCAGACGCGATCTTCGCGACCGACTTGTTCGCCGCGACCCCCACTGAGCAGGCAAGATCCTGCTCTTCGCGGACTCGCCGGCGGATGAGCCGCCCGATCTCCTCGCCCGTCCCGAGCCGCCGCCGCGCCCCGCTCACGTCGAGGAAGGCCTCGTCCACACTCACCTGCTCCACGAGCGGTGTCATCTCCCGGAAGATCGCCATGACCTCCCGACTCACCTCCCCGTAGATCCCCCGCGACGGCGCAAGGACGATGGCGGAAGGACACATCCGCTGCGCCGTCGCCAGGGGCATTCCCGAGCGCACCCCAAAGGGCCGGGCCTCGTAAGTCGCGGTCAGGACCACGCTGCGCTGCCCCGCACCGATGATCACGGGCTTGCCCCGCAGCTCCGGGCGAGTCCGCAACTCAACGGCAGCGAAGAACGCATCCATGTCGACATGGAGGATCGAAGGAACGTCCTGCTCCACGCCCCCAGGGTATCTGTGGGTGGTACTTGACTAGCGCGAGCTCAAGGGAGGGTTTGCCTCGTCAAATGCGATCGCCGCTTCTCTGACCCGCGCCTCCGTCGCCGCCCACACCAGCCTCTCGTGCGAGATCGTTGGTTCCCAGCCCGTCAGGGCGCCGAAGCCCGCACGGTGAAAGACCCCATCTCTGCCGTAGGTGAACCGTCCGGTGGAACCGCCAACGACGTCGAAGGTAGGTACGAGAATGTCGGCACCCACCACGGCTCGGGAAAGGGCAAGGAAGACTCGATCCCCGGGAAGCGGGTGGTCCGCGTGGTAGCTCCTGCGGTCAAGCACGAAAGGCTCGTTCGGATCGAGACGCGCTTGCAGCTCGCCAAAGTCGAAGTCTGTCTGCGACGACAGCATGTAGCCTCCGAGTTCGCGGACCATGATCTGTTCGGGAACTGAGCCCGTCAGCGCGTTCTCGACCTTCACGGTCATGACGGTGTAGATGTCGCGCTGCTCGTAGCGGAATTCGAGGTACTGGACCTCACCGACCACGAAGGCGTCTACATCGCCGGACCAGATCAGCTTCGACAGCTGCGCGTACTCCGGCTTCGCTGCCCGCTCATCCCAGCTGAGAATCTCCACCTGCCCATCGAGGTCTCCGATGCCGCAGGCCTCTGTGACGAGAATGGGGTTGGCATCGGACCTTGGATGGCAAGGGTCGGCGCTGTTGCCAAGTGCCCTGCCGAGTCTGCCGACGGCCTTCAGGAACTCCTCCTTGTACTCCTCCGGATGGTTTTCCCTCAGCTCGCGAACGGCCGCAAGGCTGTCGGGTTGGGGAGATTCGGCGCGGGATGAAGGGTCTGCGCAGCCTGCTGGAAGGACCAGGGCAATCGCTACTGCGGCGGCCACGGCTACGCGGCGGCTTGGTGAGCGGAACTGGATGGTGTTCATCTTTCCTCCTTCTTCGTCGCTCCCCTGTGGAGCGACTGAGGCGGCAAGGCTAGGCATGCTCGCGAGCCAAAACCAACCCGATTTCGCAAATTGTGGATAACTCCCCCCTCACCGGGACCAAAGACCCACCCCCCTGCCGTGCCCTAGGGTGGGGGGATGGCGGGGGGGTGGGAGTTTCCGGCAGGGGCGGTGGAGATCGCTTCGGGGACGGTGCGGTGCGTGCGGACGCCGGGGGATCCCAACGGGGTGTTGGTGGAGGTCAACGGGGCGCCCAGCTCTTACCTTGACCTCAAAGATCCGCTGCGGTTGGAGTTCGAGTACATGGCGTGGATGTTCGCGGCCATCACGCAGCACCTGCCGACAGACCAGGCGCTGCGGGCGATCCACATTGGAGGGGCGGGGTGTGCGCTGCCGCGGGCGCTCGACGCGGCTTATCCGAAGGCGCGCCAGCTCGTCTACGAGATCGACCCAGTACTGGCCCGCCTCGCGCGCGAGTGGTTCGATCTCCCGCGCGCCCCGCGCCTACGCATCAGGGCCGCTGAGGGGGCGCAGGAGTTGCGAGCACGGCGCGATGGGTCGTGTGACGTCATCGTGCGCGATGCTTTTGTTGACGGGCATGTGCCGCCTCACATGCTGAGCGTGGAGTTCGCGGCCTGCGCCCGGCGCGTGCTCACTGACCAGGGCATCTACGCGGCCAACTGCGCGGGGACCAAGACTCTGGACGCGGCGAAGTCGGAGGTCGCTGCGGTGGCAGGCGCGTTCCCGTACGTGGCGGTCATCGCCGAGCCGGGTCAGCTACGCGGCCGTCGCTGGGGCAACGCGGTGATCCTCGGCGGCGGGCCAGCGCTCGCCGGTACAGCGATCGGCCTGGTCCGCCGACTCACCCTCCTCCCCTTTCCCGCGCGTATTATCGCAGGTCAAGAGGCGGTTTTGTGGGCCGGTCGGGCCAGACCGATCGCGTGATTGTGCTCTGAAAGCCCGCCCTAGATCGGGCGGACGTTCGACGCTTGAATTCCCTTGGGTCCCTGCGCTGTCTCATAGGAGACGCGCTGACCCTCTTCAAGTGAGCGGTATCCGGTCATGTCGATGACTGAGAAGTGGACAAAGACGTCGGGGCCGCCGTCGTCCTGCTCGATGAAACCGAAACCCTTGTCCGGGTTGAACCACTTCACTTTTCCTTGTGCCATGGGCGTGTTGTCCTTCCTGCGGGCGTCTGTGGCGTGCAACTCGCGCGCCGACGCTGCACCCTCATACGTGCGGATGCACCGGTAAGTCTCCCACGGATTGGCTCATCTCGCAGCCACGACGCCAAGTTTCCTCCATTCCTTCTCACTGACAGCGCCACCCAGTCGACGCATTCGCTATGATGGAAGGCTGAATTTCCGCCTCGTCCACTTCTAAGGAGGGCTGCGTGGCAGACCCGATGCGGGCCGAGATCTCCCGCGAACAGGTCCACGTGGACGCCCTCTACCAGCGCCTTGACGAGCTGAGAGACCGGGCTCGGGCGCGTCTGAGGCGGGTGAGACTCGACGGCCCCTCGGGCAGTCCGCAGAATCGCTCCGAGCGCGACGCCTTTGCCGCTCACCATTCCGACCGGCTCGGCCAGCTCGACTCCGTCGAGGATCGCCTCTGCTTTGGGCGCCTGGATCTGGCCGACGGTCGGCAATACGTGGGTCGCATTGGCCTAACGGACGCCGCGCTCACACCCATGCTCATCGACTGGCGCGCCCCGGCGGCGATCCCGTTTTACCAGGCCACAGCCGCGCGCCCCCTGGGAGTGACCCGTCGTCGCCACCTCACGACGCGCGGCCGGGAGGTGGTCGCCCTCGAGGATGAGGTCTTCGACCTCGATTCGGTGGCCGATGGCGGCGCTTTCCTCGCGGGGGAAGGGGCCATCCTCGCGGCGATGGCAGCCCAGCGCACAGGCCGGATGGGCGACATCGTCGCCACGATCCAGGCCGAGCAAGACGTGATCATCCGCGCACCCATCGCCGACCCACTCGTCGTCCAAGGTGGCCCCGGCACCGGCAAGACGGCCGTCGCCCTCCACCGAGCCGCCTTCCTTCTCTACGACCGCCGCGACCGCCTGGCCTCCTCAGGCGTCCTGGTCGTGGGCCCATCACGCACCTTCCTGTCTTACATTGACCACGTCCTCCCCTCGCTCGGCGAGACAGGCGTCGTCTCAACGACGATGGCGTCCCTTCTGCCCGGCTTGACCGCCACGACACGCGACGCACCCCAGGTCGCCGCCATCAAGGGTCGGACGCTGATGGCTCGCGTCGTCAAGAGGGCCGTGCGCAACCGCCAGCGCCTTCCTGACCACGACCAGGTCGTCACGGTCCTGGGTCGCGAGATCCTTCTGCGTCGCCGCGACCTTGCCCGCGCCCGCGCGGAAGCCCGCACCTCCCGCCGCCCCTACAACAAGGCCCGAGAGGTCTTCGTTGATGAGGCCGTCCGGGCCCTTGTCCCCCGGGCGATGGATGGTCGCGAGGTCACCGACAACTGGTCCGAGCTCGACCACGACATTCGCAACAGCCGCGACGTCCGCGTCGCCCTCAACCTTTGCTGGATGCCGATGACGCCGCAGGGCCTCATCTCGGAGCTGTTCGCCAAGCCCACGCTTCTCGCGGCCGCGGCCCCCGAGCTCAGCGACGAGGAACTAGCCCTGCTGGCCCGCCCCGCCGGCTCGCCCTGGACCGTCAGCGACATTCCCCTGCTCGATGAAGCAGCCGAGCTGCTGGGGGTTGACGACGCCGCCACCCGCCGTGAGGCCCGACTCGCCAACGCTGCCCGAGAGCGAGAGGTGGCTTACGCGAGGCAGGTCCTCGCCTCGCAGGGAAATCCGCTGGTCAGCGCCGAGGACCTGGCGGATCGGTGGTCCACCTCCGGGCCCGTACTCACCACAGCAGAGCGGGCCGCGGCGGACCGGTCGTGGACCTACGGCCACATTGTCGTTGACGAGGCCCAAGAGCTCTCCCCCATGGATTGGCGCATCCTTCTGCGCCGCTGCCCCACCCACTCGATGACGATCGTCGGCGACGTGGGCCAGACCCATTCCTCGGCCGGCGCTTCCTCCTGGGCTTCGGCTCTCGATCCCGCCCTTGGCAAGGGACGATGGCGGTTGGAGACTTTGTCCGTCAACTACCGGACACCGGCGTCCATCATGATCGAGGCGGAGCGGCGGGCCGTGGCGGCCGGAGTCCCCGTGTCGCCAACGGTGGCCGCGCGCGATGTCGAGGGCGCCTTCGCGGTGGTCGAGGACCACGACCCGGTGGCCGCCGCCTTGGCCCAGGCTCGGGAACTCATCGGGACCGATGAGCTCTCCGGACGCCTCGCCCTCATCGCGGCCGATGAATCGATCGAAGACCTGCGCAAGGCCCTGGAGCGTTCCGATCTGGCGGCCCTCGCCTCGGGTCCCTCGCTCCTCGACTCACGGCTCGCCGTCCTGACGCCGGCTGAAGCGAAGGGACTGGAGTTCGACGACGTCATCGTCCTCAATCCCGACGGGATCTCCGCCGCGAGCGAGGCCGGACCGCGGGATCTCTACGTCGCGATGACCCGGCCCACGCGGCGCCTGCGGATGGTGGTGTCACAGGGCTCGCAGGACGCAGACCACCTTTCCTAGGATCTGGGCGTCGGCGCCGGGGATGGGCTCAAAGGCGGGGTTTTGGGGCATGAGCCACATCTCAGCTGTGGTGCGCCTCAGGGTCTTGACGGTCGCCTCGCCGTCGATGAGCGCGGCGACAATCTCGCCGTTGTCCGCGATGGGCTGGGAGCGGACGACCACGAAGTCCCCGTCGCAGATCGCGGCTCCCGTCATCGATTCGCCCACGACCTTGAGGATGAACAGGTCCCCCTCGCCGGTCAGCGTGCGCGGCAGCGGCATGAGATCCTCGACCGCCTGCTCGGCGAGGATGGGTCCGCCGGCCGCAATTCGCCCAATGAGCGGCGCAAACACCGGCTCCGGTGCGCCCTGATCAAGCTGTCGGATGAGCGCCTCATGCGGCGACTCCTCGAGCGGCTTGCCGCGCGTCGCCATACGCCGCCCGATGCCGGTCAGCTCCATCGCCCGCGGGGTCTTGGGGTCGCGCCGCAGGTAGCCGCGCAGCTCGAGGATGCGCAGCTGGTACTTGACGCTGGACGGGCTCGTCATTCCCATGGCCCGGCCAATCTCCCGCATCGATGGGGCGTAGCCGCGCGCGCGGACCTCCTGGTGAATGAAGGCGAGGATCTCGACCTGCCGCTCGGTCAGATCGGCGATCCATCCCGGTCCCGGAGTCCAGGTGTCGTCTCCTGCCCACTGTCCCTGACCTGCATCGTCATCCATCGCGTCTCCTGTGTCCGTGGTCGATGATTACCTTTCCTGCGTGATGACGAGCCTACCGCGCAACCGCCCGAAAAGCGAACAAGCGTTCGAGCGTGTCGCGCATCCGCACTCCCGTCGGCGTGTCAATTCGACATCATACACCTGTTCGTCGTACTCTTGTTCGAGACGGGAGTCACGCCCCAGCAACACAACCTCCAGAAAGGAGCGCACGATGACGGACCTCACCACACATCCTCCGACGCAGCTCACCCGCAGGGGAAGGGTGGTCCTCGCCTGCGGCGTGGTCGCTGCGGTCCTTTGCGGCTCGGCCGGAGCGCGGGCAGTCCTCGACCCGCCCACCATCCCGACGCAGACCGTTGTCGTCGAGCGCGGGCAGTCTCTGTGGTCCATCGCCGAAGCCACGACGCAAGGAGACGTCCGCGAGCAGGTCCGCACGATCCGCAACCTCAACTCGATCGACGGCTCCACCCTCTTCCCGGGACAGGCGCTGCTCGTCCCCGTCTCCCAGTGAGGCATCGATGCGGTCTCGCGGTCCGCCATCGTGCGACAAAAAACTGCTGCGACACGTGCGGGCGACACGCCGCGCGTGACCTTGCGATTGGGCATCGTGCCGCCTAGTGTGGGGCACCACCCTCGAAGCCGCGAGCCTGGCCGCGAGCAAGTGGTCGAAGGAGCACACGGGATGACAAGCGACACAGAACTGACCCGGCACCGGGCGTCGGCGCCCACCGCCGCGAAGGCTGGACTCGCCATCGAGCGTGTCTTCACAACCGAGGGACGCCACCCCTACGACGAGGTGACCTGGGAGCGGCGCGACGTCGTCCAGACGAACTGGAAGACCGGCGAGACGGTCTTTGAGCAGCGGGGCGTCGAGTTCCCGGACTTCTGGTCCGCCAACGCCTCGACGATCGTGGCGACCAAGTACTTCCGCGGGGCCGTCGGGGAGCGCGAACGCGAGCACTCCCTGCGCCAGCTCATCGACCGGGTCGTCGAGGTCTATGCCGGGGCGGGCCACGAGCATGGGTACTTCGCGAGCGAGAAGGACACGACGGTCTTCCGCGAGGAGCTGACCTGGATGCTGCTTCACCAGGTGTTCTCCTTCAACTCTCCCGTCTGGTTCAACGTGGGAACCGAATCGGCGCAGCAGGTCTCCGCCTGCTTCATCTTGTCGGTTGACGACTCGATGTCCTCGATCCTCAACTGGTACACCGAGGAAGGGATGATCTTCAAGGGCGGCTCCGGCTCCGGAGTCAACCTCTCGCGGATCCGGTCCTCGAAGGAGCTGCTGCGCTCCTCGGGCGGCACCGCCTCGGGGCCGGTCTCCTTCATGCGCGGGGCCGACGCATCGGCGGGAACGATCAAGTCCGGCGGCGCAACCCGCCGAGCAGCCAAAATGGTGGTTCTCGATATTGATCACCCCGATATCGAGGAGTTCGTGTGGACCAAGGCGCTGGAGGAGAAGAAGATCCGGATCCTGCGCGACTCTGGCTTCGACATGGACATCGGAGGGCGCGACGTCTTCTCCGTCCAGTACCAAAACGCCAACAACTCGGTGAGGGTCTCCGACGCCTTCATGGCGGCCGTCCGCGATGACACGCCGTTCTCGCTCACGGCCCGGACCAGCGGCGAGGTGCTCAAGGAGGTCAACGCCCGGGCGCTGTTCCGGGGGGTCGCCCAGGCCGCCTGGGAATGCGCTGACCCCGGCATCCAGTACGACGGCACGATCAACGCCTGGCACACCTCTCCGGAGACGGGCAGAATCAACGCGTCAAACCCCTGCTCGGAGTACATGCACCTGGACAACTCCTCCTGCAATCTCGCCTCTCTCAACCTCTTGGCCTTCCTCAAGCCCGACGGCACCTTCAACGCCTGGGCCTTCGAGCGGGCGGTCGAGCTCGTCATCACAGCGATGGACATCTCCATCTGCTTCGCCGACTTCCCCACCGCGTCGATTGCTGAGACCACCCGCGCCTACCGGCAGCTGGGCATCGGCTACGCGAACCTAGGCGCCCTCCTCATGGCCTGCGGAATCGCCTACGACTCGGAGGCCGGAAGGGCGCTGGCCGCCGCAATCACCTCCCTCATGACGGCGACGGCCTACCGCCGCTCCGCCGAGTTGGCCGCCGCCGTGGGCCCCTACCTCGGCTACTCCCGCAACGCCGAGGCCCACACGCGCGTCATGCGCAAACACCACGCCGCCAACGACGCCCTCACCGATGTCACGATGCTCGATGGCGACGTCCGCACCCAGGCGGCCCGCGCCTGGACCGATGTCCTTGCGCTCGGCGCAGCGAACGGCTGGCGCAACGCCCAGGCCTCGGTCCTGGCCCCGACCGGCACCATCGGCTTCATGATGGATTGCGACACCACGGGCATCGAGCCAGACTTCTCCCTGGTCAAGCACAAGAAGATGGTCGATGGCGCCTCGATGCGGATTGTCAACCAGACGATCCCCCTTGCCCTGACTCGCCTGGGCTACCCCCAGGAGACGGTCGAGGCGATCGTCGAGTACATCACCGAACACGGCCATGTCGTGGACGCTCCGGGCCTCAAGATCGAGCACTACCCGGTCTTTGACTGCGCGATCGGTCGCCGCGCCATCGAGCCCATGGGCCACGTGCGCATGATGGCGGCTGTGCAGCCCTTCCTGTCAGGGGCCATCTCCAAGACGGTCAACCTCCCAGAGACCGCAACCGTCGAGGAGATCGAGGAGATCTACTTCGCCGGCTGGGAGATGGGCGTCAAGGCGCTTGCGATCTACCGCGACAACTGCAAGGTCTCGCAGCCCCTTTCCGACGCGGCGGCCGTCAAGCCGGAGGATGTGCCCGCCGACGGGAGCCCACCAGCCCGCGCTGTCCGCCGGCGTCTACCCAAGCAGCGCCCCTCGGTCACCACCTCCTTCACCGTCGGAGGCGCCCAGGGTTACATCACCTCCGGCTCCTATCCGGACGACGGCCTTGGCGAGGTCTTCCTCAAGCTCGGCAAGCAGGGCTCGACCCTCGCGGGCGTCATGGATGCCTTCTCCATCGCCGTGTCCATCGGCCTCCAGTACGGGGTCCCACTCGAGACCTTTGTTCAGAAGTTCACGAACCAGCGGTTTGAGCCCTCAGGCATGACCGACGATCCGGACGTCCGGATGGCCCACTCGGTGATGGACTACATCTTCCGTCGCCTCGCCCTGGACTATCTGCCCTTCGATACCCGCTCGGCCGTCGGCATCTTCTCCGCCTCCGAACGCCAACGCCAACTGGAAACCGGCTCCTACGAGGAGATGCCGGACTCCGACGCTGAGGGCGCCGCGATGAACCAGGGACTGGAAATCGAGCAGCAACCCTCCCCCATCCACTCCTCCGCCGACCTCATCGAGGCCCTCCAAGGCCGCGCCAACGACGCCCCCATCTGCGTCACCTGCGGCACCAAGATGCGCCCCTCGGGCTCCTGCCACGTCTGCGAAGGCTGCGGCTCAACCTCCGGCTGCTCGTAGCCGCGCCGCCAGCTCCGGATCCACCCGAGCTTTGACGCGCGTCCCCACCTCGGTGTACTCCTCCACGAGCATCTCGCCACGCTCGTGAACCCGGGCCACCAGGTCGCCGCGATCGTAGGGGATCACGAGGTCCACCTCGACATCGGGCCGAGGCAGCGCTTCCTCGATCCGCGAGCGCAGGATCTCCAGCCCCTCCCCCGTGGCCGCCGAGACGCCCAGCGCCCCGGGGAATCGCGCCACGAGGTCATCCACCACAGCAACCTCGGTAATGTCCACCTTGTTGAAGACAAGCAGCTCAGGAATGTCCAACGCCCCCGGCACATCCCGCAAGACCGCATGGACCGCGAGGATCTGCCCCTCCGGGTCGTCATGCGCCGCGTCCACGACGTGAACCACGAGGTCAGCCTCGCCCACCTCCTCGAGCGTTGACCGGAACGCCTCGACGAGCTGATGCGGCAAGTTCCGCACAAACCCCACGGTGTCCGCCAACGTGTACGCCCGCCCATCGGCGGTCTCGGCCCGCCGCACCGTCGGATCCAACGTCGCGAACAGCGTGTTGTCAACGAGCACCCCCGCCTCCGTCAGCCGGTTAAGCAGCGAAGACTTCCCCGCATTCGTGTAGCCGACGATGGCGACCCTCGGCACGCCCGCGCGCACTCGCCCCAAGCGCTGGGTCGCCCGGGCCGGCGCCATTTTCGCCAGCTCGCGCCGAAGCTTGGCCATCCGCGTGCGAATCCGCCTCCGGTCCAGCTCGATCTTCGTCTCACCAGGTCCGCGCGCACCGATCCCCGCTCCCCCGGCGACACGCCCGCCTGCCTGCCGCGACATAGAGTCGCCCCAGCCGCGCAGGCGGGGAAGCAGGTACTCCATCTGCGCAAGCTCGACCTGGGCCTTGCCCTCCTTGGACTTCGCATGCTGAGCAAAGATGTCGAGGATCACCGCTGTCCGGTCAACGACCTTGACTTTCACCACGTCTTCTAGGGCCCGCCGCTGCGAGGGCCCCAACTCCGCATCGACGATGACGGTATCCGCCTCGAGTGCGGCAACGACCCCCGCGAGCTCCTCAGCCTTCCCCGATCCCACAAAGGTCGCCTTGTCAGGCCGATCTCGACGCTGCAGCATCCCATCAAGGACGGTCGACCCCGCCGTCTCAGCCAACGCCGAAAGCTCGCGCAACGAAACCTCGGCATCGTGAAGCTCGACTCCGCGCTCGCCCCACAGACCAACCAAGACCACTCTCTCGAGCCGAAGCTGCCGGTATTCAACCTCGGTGACATCCTCCAGCTCGGTCGCCAACCCGCCGACCCGTCGCAGCGCGGCGCGATCCTCGAGGTCCATCGCCCCGCGTTCGTCCGTGTGTGTGTGCACGCACCCACCCTGCCACAGGCGAGCGGCCGATACCCTGAGCCCGTGGGATCGTCGCACTACTTTGATCCGAGCCCGGCGCCAATGGGACCGATCAGCGAGCTTGAGGTGACGCTGGCGGGGCGCCCGGTCAGCGTCTGCGTGGCGCCGGGCGTGTTCTCCGCGCACCGCCTCGACCTAGGGACGTCCGTGCTCCTGCGAACACTCGCGCGCGAAGACCCCGCCAGCGGCCTTCCGCCCGAGGGGACGTTGGTGGACCTCGGCTGCGGCTGGGGCCCGCTAGCGCTGACGATGGCGATGCTCGCCCCCGGCGCGCAGGTCCAGGCCATCG
>WQYN01000043.1 GCA_009781225.1 Micrococcales bacterium
ACGATGACGCCACTTCAGTGGGAGGATTCGACCCCTCGGTTTGTCATCTCCATCGCGGCCCGCCTGGCGGAGATGCACCCGCAGACGCTGCGGCAATACGACCGGCTAGGGCTCGTGGTCCCCGGGCGGGCGGCGGGGCGGGGGCGACGCTACTCAGAGCGCGACATTGAGCTCCTGCGTGAGGTGCAGCGGCTGTCTTCGGAAGGAATCAACCTGACGGGGATTCGCCGGATTCTCGCCCTTGAGGCCGAGCTTCGCCAACTGCGCTCCGAGGTCGAGTACCTCCACCACGAGCTGGGCAGGCGACGCCGCATCTTCTCCGTGCACCCCCAGGGCGAAGCGGAATCCGTCCCCCACCGCCCCGCCCGCCGCCCCGACGAGCCCCCGCCCAGAGAACCCCGCCCCCACTCCACCGCCCTAATAATCTGGCGGGCCTAGCCCCACCATCCCCGCCCCCTGACAGCGCCCCCCTTGCGCCGACCTCCGCCTCCGCCCCGCCCGCACTCAAACTTGGGAGTGCTCTGCCAGGTTTTCTCCCCCTCTTAACCTGGTAGAGCACTCCCAAGTTTCGCATCAGCGCTGTCGCCACCCTCACCCCCCGGGCAAAGGTCAGCTGGGTACGGGCAGAGGTCACTCCGGCACGGGCAAAGGTCAGTTCGGCACATTCGCGCGGATTTCGACCGTGCCGCGCCACCATGTCGTCGCTGCGACCTGCGCAAACACAGAGCGCTGCAGATGGGATCTACCCACCATGTACCTAAATGACCTTTGCCCGGTTGGGGGTTAGGCGAAGAAGTGGACGGGGGTTAGGTCGGGGGTGTGGGGGGCGCGGGTCTTGTCGGGGTGGCCGACGACGATGGCGATCGACATGGCGTAGCCCTCGGGGATGGCGACGGCGTTGACCAGGCGGTCTGCCTCGGGGAAGTACTCGGAGCTGAAGGCCATGGCGGACAGGCCGTTGATGAGGGTGCCCAGGCCCAGGCTGTGGGCGGCCAGGGTGACGTTCTGCACCAGAATTCCGGCGTCCAGGGCCTTGGGGATGGAGCCCTCGGCCTGTTTGATGGCGACGACGATGAGGGCGCGCCCGTTGTAGAACAGGTCGCCGCCTCGGGCCAATGCGCGCTCGTGAGCTGCGGCGTCGCGTTTCTTCAGGCCTTGGAGGGCGGCGGCGTTGATCTCTTGGATGAGGTCATGGTTGGTGATGATCGCCAGGTACCAGGGGGCGGCGCCGTTGGCGCTGGGGGCTTGGACGGCCGCGAGGGCCAAGGCGTCTAGGTCGGCCTTGGCGACGGGCTCGTCGGTGTAGGACCTGCAGGAATAGCGCTGGGCGATCGCGTCGAGGACGGCGTTGGTCATGATGGCTCCTGTGTTCGTGGTGGGGCGGTGAAGGTGGCACCGCTGGCTTTGCTCTGCAACTTTAGCGGGGCTGGGGCTAAGCGGGGGCAGGGGAGCTGGTGGGGGGAGTGCCGTCATCGTCCGTGGGGGGCGGAAGGCGACACCAGGTCTCGGCGAGGACGCCGGCAATGGCCAGGGCGAGAGCGGCGACGATGGCGAGGGAGTCAAGGAGGACGCGGTCGCGACCGGCGGGGGTGGCCCAGGTGGCGGCGGCGTGGATGACGACGCCCAGGGCGCAGCCTCCTAGGAGGGCGGCGACCCGGGAGCAGGCGCGGGCGAGGGCGCAGACTCTCGCGGCGCGCAGCGGGTCGGTCCAGGGGCGGGTTTGGCGCGCGTACTGACGCACGGGCCAGGCAGCCCATAGGACACCGGCTCCCACAAGGAACAATAGGGCCGAGGCGGTCCACGGGAAGGTGAGGACGGTGGGCCATCGCTCGGCAACGAGGGGGCAGGCTGCCCATGAGGCGACCGCACTCAGGAGTGCGACGAGCCCGAGATCCCGCCACCGCGTTAGCTCCACGAGGCCACCCTATTCGGAAGCGGGGGCCTGGGGGGACGGGCGCAGCCCACTCGGCCGGAGTGGGGCCTGGGGGGACGGGCGCAGCGCACTCGGCTGGGGTGGGGCCTGGGGGAACGGGCGCAGCCCACTCGGCGCGGCTGCGGCGCACTCGGCGCGGGGGTTACGCCGGGGGCGGAATGGCGTGATGGGGGAAATGAAACCGCCGTGTTTGGGCGTCCTACTCATGTGGGCGCGAGCAGACCCACAACCTGAGCAACGAGCCCTGTTCCGCGACACCTCGTCTTCCCTCGCGGGGGAAGCGCCCCTACCCTCGAAGGACACTGATGAACCACCGATCCCGAACCGACATCGGTTCGGCTCCCCGAGCGCCCGGGCGCTTCACGCTGAGCGGGCGACGGTTGGCGATCCGCGCGGTCGGGACCACGCGCGCCGCCGGGCGCATCGCGCTGACTGGACGACGCCTGGTGGCCCTCGCGGTCGGAACGGCACTCGCCGTGGGGAGCGGCCTCATCGTCGATCGCTGGACGGCTCCGAATGCACTGGCCCTCCCGCCCTTCCCGATCATTGACATGGAAGACGGACGATTCGACCCGGTCAAGTGGTCCACCACGGGCAGCACGGGACTGTTGGGGCGGACCCATGACGGGTGGATGCGCGTCGCCGACGGGCGGACCAACCTGCGGGCGAACATGCTCACTCGCGAGGCCTTTCCCTCAACGACAGGCCTGTCGGTGACCTTCGACTACCGGATCGGCGCCGTGTCGTTGTACGGCGGCGTTCCCGGGGATGGGCTCTCGGTCTACCTGGTTGATGGGGCTCAGACAGATGTCTCGCCCGGTGGGGCGGGCGGCGGACTCTCCTACGCCCGCGTCGAAGGGTCCAACGGCGCCGCAGACCCAGGGGTCCTAGGCGGCTATCTCGGGGTCGGAATCGATGCGTTTGGAAGCTTCGCCCGGAACAACGAAGGCAGATCCGGCGGTGACCCCAGCCTTGTGGGCAGGCCGGCTATTGGGATCCGAGGCTCGGGGAACGGGCACGTCCCCGTCGGCGCAAGCACGGGAATCTACCCGTGGGTCAAGGGCGCAGCCCTCGATGGTCTGGTGACGAGCACCACGATCAACGCGGACCCGAAAGACAGCCCGACCTCCCACTACCGTCGCGTGCGAATCACAATGCAGCCGACGGACTCAGAGCAGCATTCAGCGGTCGAGGTCTGGATCTCGCCCCTGACAACCAAGGACTCGCAGCCCGACTCCATGGTCCGCGTCCTCGCAACGGACCTCGAGAACGTCGCAGGTCAAGGCCCCATGCCGGGCAGTCTCAAGCTAGGAATCGGAGCTTCCACGGGAGCCGCCTCCGCGTTCATGGATGTCAAGAACGTCCACGTCGAGGCCCTCACGGACGCGGCGGTGGCCATGAGAATCAATACGCCAGGAATCGAGGGATTCGACCCGCCCGCCTTCGCCCCAGGTCAGAAGGTGTCGCTGACGCTCGCGGCTGTGAACAAGGGGCCGAGCCCGATTGTTGACGACCTTGACGGCGCGGCCGTTTTGTACTCCGACCTGTCGGAGGTATTCGACGCGGTGACCTGGACTTGCGCGGGCAAGAAGTCTGGCCTGTGCGAGACTGCGCATGGATCCGACCCGGAGATTCGCGCCCCGGGGTGGGGGATGATGGGCGCTCGGATCACCGTCCACGTGACGGGGACCATCAGGTCGGACATCACGCCGGGAGTTTACGAGCTGACGGCCCTCATCCCCACTGACCTGGAGAACAACGCTCTGGATCCCGGCACGAGCCAGATCACCTCCGACGGGTCGCTCTCCGACACCGACCTGGGCAACAACACCGCCACGCTCGCCCTCCAGATCCCCGACCGTGGGACAGGCGAGAAGGAGGCGCCCCCGGCCGATCCCGCACCTCCCGCACCTCCCGCGCCGACCACGTCCCCCGAGCCCCCCTCCCCCATCACGCGCCCGTTGCCCTCAAGACTCCCCTCGCCCCCGCCCATCACACCATCACCCCTGCCCTCGCACGTCCCCAACCCTCGGCCCACTTCCACTGCGGACGATGGCGGCCCTTCCGCCTCCCCGACCGTCGCCAACAAGCACTTCGCCGCGCAGCAAGCCCCCGAGGGGCGACCCGACGCCGTGACCTCCTCACTGGCGGTCCCCACGGGACAGGGAACAACCACTGTCGTGGCCGATGGACGGGCCTGGCATCGCGCCGAGGTCACGGTTCGCGATGCGCGTGGCAACCCCTTGGCAGGCATCACCGCCCAGGTGACTCTCCGCGCCCAAGCCGGACGCCTGGTCCAGACTCTCACCACCTCCCCCTCCGATGCGCAGGGCATTGCGCAGGTCGAGTTCGCCTCACCGAGTACGCGGTCCTTCACGGTGAGCGCGACGATCGTCGTGGATGGGCAGGCCCAAGAAGTTACAGACGGAAGCCCGACACGCGCGGAATTCATGACGTGGCTGGGTGGAGGAGCGACGATCCGGAGGTCTTGAGCCCTGAACCGGCGGCAAGCCCTTCAAGACCTCCGGATCGTCGTGGGGGAAAAGAATCTAACCCCAGGCCATCGGGGGCGGGTCCTGGAATGGAGGTTTGGGGAGAGCACCGGATAACGCGACCGGTACCGTCAGCCAGTCTAGCGCTAGCCACCGGACTCCAGAACGATCAGGCGCCTCCTCCGCAAGCCGAGCCACCATCCCGCCGTTGAGGCCAGGAAGGAATGCGTCTGGGCTCAGTGTCGCCCAGGGCAGCAGGACAAACGCTCGTTCATAGGCCCGCGGATGCGGCAGCATAAGTTCCTCGTCGCAGGCAATGAGGGTGTCGAAGGCAACGATGTCGATGTCGAGAGGCCGCGGCCCCCAGCGTTCCTCGTGGGTTCGACCGTGCTGAGCCTCGATGCCTTGGACGGTGTGGAGCAGGGCACGCGGCGCCAGGGAGGTCCGCACGGCGACCACGGCATTGAAAAAGTCCTGTTGACCTTCGATCCCGACTGGCTTGGTCCGCGCGAGCGGGCTCACTCCGAGGATGTCGATTCCCGGGACGGAGGAGAGGTCATCAACCGCGCCGCGGAGAGCCCCCAGAGCATCTCCCACATTCCCGCCCAGGCTCAGGATGACGTCCGCCGGCCAGCGTGGCGGGCTATCAAGATCCACCAGGCCGGTCTCTCGCACCGCGAGCGCTCCGGGAGCCGCAGCGTGCTGGGCCTCCAGGGCGACCACGCGGACCTGTGCCTCTGCCTCTGCAATGGCTCGTCGGGTCAGCGGCACCCCCGCCTCTCGCAGGGCCGCGAGGTTCGCCACGGAACTCGGCGGCGCCACGGCTCCCGCACCACTCGGCACCGCTGCAGGCGCTGGCCCGCCCTCCGATGCTCCGGCGGCAGACACCCCCGCCGCCCCCTGCCCTGGCGCGCCCCGCGTCCTGCGAACACGGGCAACGACGTCGCGCACCGGCACCCCCACGGGCGCCGACGGCTTGTGCACCGCGATGTCGACCGCCGTCACCTGCGGTGGGCCAAAGACGGCGTCAAGGATTCGATGGGCGAGAGTCTCCAGCAGGCACACGGGCTCCCCGGAGACGATGGCGGCCACCGTCCGGGCGATGTGACCGTAGTCGACAGCGTCGGCAAGGTCGTCCGATTGGATCGCCCGGGTCGTGTCACACCACAGCCTCACATCGACAAGAAAAGGCTGACCCACGGCGCGCTCAGACTCCAGGACTCCGTGGTACCCATGGGCGGAAATCCCGAGGATCTCCACGGTGGTTTGGGTCGGCGCGCTAGATGCGGCGTGCCACTGCATAGAGGCAATTTAATGCGATTTGTGGCCCTCGTGTGGCGTGGCACGCCAGAACTTCGCAATTCGAACGGCGTCCGATGATCCTGCGGCCTCGTGAACCCGCACCGCCCAGGCTCCCGCAGCAGCGGCCAGGGCCGTGACAGCGATGGTTGCGGCGTCCCGGTCGCCGACAGCCCGGATCTGCCCGTCCGTTCCCGCGAGAGCCGCCCCGAGGAATCGCTTCCGCGAGGCTCCGATCATCAACGGGAATCCCAAGGCCGAAAGCTCTCTCATCTGGCTCAGGAGAATGACGTCCTCTGCGTCCGTCTTGGAGAAACCCAATCCCGGGTCCAGGACAATCCGGCCAGCGAGAATCCCCGCCGCCTCCAATTCGCTCAACCGAGCAGCCAAGTCGGCACGCACCCTGGCCACCACGTCGCAATCAGAGCCGGCCGCGTCCACCTCCCGAGAGGATGGGCCCCCGTGCCCACACACGTAGGCCGCGCCCACCTCAGCGACCACACCCGCCATCTCTGGGTCCGCCAGCCCCCCTGATACATCGTTGACGATGACGGCTCCTGCCTCGACCGCCTGGCGCGCGATCTCGCTGCGCATCGTGTCAATGCCGACGATGGCGCCCCGCTCGACCAGGCCTGCGACCACCGGCAGGACTCGCCTCGCCTCCTCGTCGATTCCCACGCGTTGCGCCCCAGGACGCGTTGACTCACCCCCCACATCGAGAAGGTCGGCCCCCTCGTCGAGCAGCCTCATGCCCCGGGCAATCGCATCCTCGGGAGCAAACCAGCGCCCGCCGTCGGAAAACGAGTCGGGTGTCACGTTGACGATCCCCATCACCGCACACCGCTCGAGTGAGGCGAGCGGCTCCGGAAGGCCGGAAGGTCGAGGAGGGTCCGTCATCGTCCGTGGATGAGGGCCATGGCTTCGGCGCGGGTGGCAGCGTCGCGCAACTGGCCGCGGACGGCCGAGGTGACGGCCTGGGTTGAGGGTGTGCGCACGCCGCGCATTGACATGCACAGGTGCTCGGCTTCGATGACGACGATGACGCCCTGCGCGCCGAGCCCAGCCTCAAGGGCGTCGGCGATTTGCGAGGTCAGGCGCTCTTGGACTTGGAGGCGGCGGGCGCAACCTTCGACGAGCCGGGCGACCTTCGACAGGCCCATGATGCGGCCGTCGCTGGGGATGTAGCCGACGTGGGCGGTGCCGTGGAAGGGGAGGAGGTGATGCTCACACATGGAGTACAACTCGATGCCGGTGACGAGGACCAGCTCGTTATGTCCCAGGTCAAAGGTGGTCTTTAGGAGCGCGGAGTGGTCGGCGTCCTGGCCGGCGAAGATCTCCGCGGCGGCACGGGCAACCCGCGCGGGAGTCTCACGCAGGCCCTCGCGGTCGGGATCCTCCCCGACTCCCAGCAGGAACTCGCGGATGGCGGCTTCGACCCGGGGGGCGTCAATCATGGGCTACTCCCCCGGAAGGCCTACAGGAGGGGCGGTGGAGACCGGGCGGCCCTCCGAGGACAGCCACACCTCACGCTCGGGACGTTGGACGATGTCGGAGAACACCTCAGCGAGCGCGGTCTCGCCCAACGTCTCGTGCTCGAGGAGTTCGGCGACGAGGCGGTCGAGGACGTGCCGGTTCTCGCACAGGATTTCCCACGCCTCGTCGTGGGCGCGTTCGATGAGGCGGCGGACCTCCTCGTCGATCATGCCTGCGACCTGTTCGGAGTAATCCCGCTGGCTGCCATAGTCGCGCCCGAGGAAGACTTCGCCATCGGCCTTGCCGTAGCGCACGGCCCCGACACCGGCGCTCATCCCGAACTCCATGACCATCTTGCGGGCGGTGGTGGTCGCCTTGTCGATGTCATTCGAGGCGCCGGAGGTGGGGTCGTGGAAGACGATCTCCTCGGCAACCCGCCCACCCATCGCGTAGGCGAGCTGGTCAAGCAGTTCGTTGCGGGAAACGGAGTGCTTGTCCTTTGTCGGCATCACCATGGTGTAGCCCAGGGCTCGGCCGCGCGGGAGAATCGTCACCTTGGTGACGGGGTCGGTGTTGCGCAGGGCCGCAGCAACAACCGCGTGACCGGACTCGTGGTAGGCGGTCATCCGCTTGTCCTCGTCCGACATGATCATGGTGCGGCGTTGCGGGCCGGCGATTACGCGGTCAATGGCCTCGTCCAGGGCGCGGTTGTCGATGAGTTGAGCGTCCGAGCGGGCGGTGAGTAGGGCCGCTTCATTGAGCACATTGGCGAGGTCTGCGCCCGTGAAGCCGGGGGTGCGGCGAGCTACCAACTCGAGGTCGACATCGTCCACAAGCGGCTTGCCCTTGGAGTGAACTCTGAGGATGGCGGCCCTGCCCTTGAGGTCGGGCGTCGCCACGGTGATCTGCCGGTCGAAGCGCCCGGGACGCAGGAGAGCCGGGTCGAGGATGTCGGGGCGGTTGGTCGCGGCGATGAGAATGACGTTGGTGTTCGCGTCGAAGCCGTCCATCTCGACGAGGAGCTGGTTGAGGGTCTGCTCGCGTTCGTCGTGGCCTCCGCCTAGGCCTGCGCCGCGATGGCGACCCACGGCGTCGATCTCGTCGACGAACACAATCGCGGGGGCGTGAGCTTTCGCCTGGTCAAACAGGTCGCGGACTCGCGAGGCGCCGACCCCGACGAACATCTCGACAAAGTCGGAGCCGGAGATCGTGTAGAACGGCACGCCCGCCTCCCCGGCGACCGCCCGCGCGAGCAGGGTCTTGCCGGTCCCAGGCGGGCCGAACAACAGCACGCCCTTGGGAATCTTGGCTCCCACGGCGCGGAACTTGGCCGGCTCGGATAAGAACTCCTTGATCTCGTGGAGCTCCTCGACCGCCTCATCGGCCCCGGCGACGTCCTCAAAGGTGACCTTAGGCGAGTCGGGGGTCACAAGCTTGGCGCGAGACTTGCCGAAGCCCATGGCGCCGCGCGCACCCCCCTGCATTTGCGTCATCGCCCACCAAAAGACCCCGATGATCAGGAGGAATGGGATGACCGTCATGAGGAGGGAAGCGACCCAGGACTGGGCGGGGACTTCGGAGTTGTAGCCCTTGGGGAGTTCGGCGGCCCGGATGGCGCCCACGACCTCGGGCCCCTGAGGTTCTACGTAGAAGAACCGGACGAGGTCGCCCTTCTTCTCATAGGCCTTGGTGAGGGTGAGGTCCACCCGCTGCTCGTGGTCGACAATCTTGGCTTGCTGGACCTTGCCGTCTCGCAGCAACTCCAGCCCCGTCGAGGTGTCGATCTTGGAGGGCCCGTTGCTCAGGAAGGCGGAGGACACGGCCCACAGGCAGATGATCGCCACGACAATCGCTAGGACCGGGCCCCGGAAGAATCGGTTCGCTTTCATCGGCGTCGGCCGTCGGCTAGGCGTAGACATGAGGAGCCAAAGTGCCGACGAACGGCAGAGTCCGGTAGCGCTGGTTGTAGTCGAGCCCGTAGCCGACGACGAACTCGCCGGGGATGTCGAACCCGACGTAGGCCACCTCGACGGGCACGCGGGCCTCCCCGGGTTTGCGCAGCATGGTGGCGACTTCGACGGAGTGCGCGCCGCGTGAGCGCAGGTTGGCGATGAGCCAGGACAGCGTGAGCCCGGTGTCGACGATGTCCTCGACAATCAGCACGTCGCGGCCGGTCACGTCGCAGTCGAGGTCCTTGAGGATCCGCACGACACCCGAGGACTTGGTCCCCGATCCGTAGGAGGAGACGGCCATCCAGTCCATTTCGACATCGTGGTGCAGGCGCCGCGATAGGTCCGCCATCACCATGACGGCTCCTTTGAGCACTCCGACGAGCAGCAACTCCCGCCCGGCGTAGTCGGCATCAATCTCAGCGGCCATCTCGGTCAAACGGGCATTGATCTGCTCTTCGGTGACGAGGACCTTCTCCAGGTCGTGGCCCATATCGTTGGCGTCCAAGGCCGTTGGTGCTCCTTGCTAGGTCTGTGGGGTTGTTGACAGCTTCCCACATTCTCTCGCAACCCACGGACATCCGGGGAGCGCGACCGCCCCCTGGCCCCGCCATTCGGTCACCAACGCCTCCAGCGCGTCGACATGTGTCGAGGTCAGGGCGCTGGGGTCCGCTCCCCAAGCAAGGGCAGCTTGGTAGAGGACACGCCTGCGGATTGCCCGCGGCAGCCGCGTGAGCTTCTCGCAACTAAGGACGATGGCGGCCCTTGCGTCGGGTTGGTTCGGGTCGGCTGGGGCTTGGGTCGCCTGGGCTTCGAGGTCGGGGTCTGCTCTGTCGGCGTGTGTTTCTTTGGCGTCGGCGAAGGCTTGAGCTGCCTGGGCGTCGAGGAGATCGGAGTCTGTTCGGATGGCCTCGGCGGTCCGGGCGAGGGCGGGGATGATGCCAGGACCAAGGATCTGCTCCATGGCGGGAATGAGGTGGGCTCTGACCTCGGCTCGTCGCGAGGGGTGGGGACCGCCGGGGGTGTTGGTCGGGTCATGGTGCGGCGTGAGCTGCTGTGCTTGGCAGGCAGCCTCGGTGTGTTCGCGACGCAGGGTGAGGAAGGGGCGCAGGAACAGGCCCCGCGCGGGGGGCATGCCCGCCAAGGCTGCTGTTCCCGAGCCTCGGCCGAGTGCGAGGAGGACGGTTTCTGCCTGGTCATCCATGGTGTGGCCGAGGAGGACGGCGCGCGCCCCGTGCTGGTGAGCCGCCTCGGAAAGCGCCCCGTAGCGTGCCTCGCGGGCCCTCGCCTCGGTGTTGGGACCGGGGTTCAGCGCGAGAGTCCTGACCTCGACCGGGGCCAGCCCCAAGGTCCGGCACTGGGCGGCGGCGGCATCCGCCGCCGCCGCAGAACCCTCCTGCAACCCATGGTCAACCACGACCGCACCCGCCCCCCACCGCGTGGCATGCCGGGCCTCAAAAGCGGTTGCCGCCGCCAGCGCCAGCGAATCCGGACCCCCAGAACAGGCGACCAGGACAAGGCCCTCAAGGTCCGCCATCGTGCGTCGAACCGCCAAGCGCGTCGCAGCAACGCCAGGATGAGGACCGGTCACAACCCCCACGCTAGCGCGCCCCGGGAGTTGACCGGTTATTGGACGCCGAGATGCGTGATGCGTGATGCTGCTATCCTTGGGGCCGTGAGGACGACTCTTGAACTGGATGCTCGGGTGCTGGCGGCTGCTCGTGCCCGGGTCTACGAGCGCCGCAGTGTCAGCATCGGGGCAGCGATCTCTGAGTTTGCGCTCAAGGGACTGGCGGTCGAGTCTTCCGCGCCTCCGGCCACCAGCGGGCTCGTGTTACTGCCGACGGTGCCGGGTCACATGATCACCGACGAGATGGTCGCCGAGGCGCTGAACAGTGAGTGACCTCGATCTGCCCGACGTCAACGTGCTGGTCGCGTTGCTGCACCCTGGCCACGTCCACCATGGGACCGCGCAACGGTGGTTTGCCGGCGTGAGGCGCTTCGCCACGACTCCCATCACTGAGGCTGGATTCCTGCGCGTTTCCCTCAACACTGCCGTCATGGGGGTCGCGCTCCGATCCGTTGACGTTCTGGACTCACTGCGCTCACTTCGCTCGGACCCTCGCGCGGAATTCCTTGCCGACGACTCATCCCTGGCGCAAGCATGCATCGACCTGGTCGGACTCGTCGGCCACCGCCAGATCATCGATCTCCACCTGGTCAACCTCGCCGCCACCCACCGCGCCCGCCTGGTGACCCTAGACACCAAGATCCGCCCAACACTGGTGACCACCGACCAGAACAACGTCCTAGTCCTCACGTAACCCGGGGTGGTCGCCAACGCCCCGTCAAGACCTCGCGGGCGGGGCATGTCTCACGGGCCCAGGCAGTCGAGGGGGACTAGGTGGACGCCATCGTCTCTGGTGTGGGCTACGCCACCGGTGGCAGTGAGGATCATGAGGAAGGCGGGGGGTGGGATTCTTGAAGCGAGGAGAGTCTTGAGACGAAGGAGGCTGTGGGCTGCCTCGGCGGCTCGTTTGTAGTCGAGCTTGACTTCGATAGCGCCCCACGCGCCGCTGCGGGTGGTGACGATGGCGTCGGCCTCCAGGCCGTTCTTGTCGTGGTAGTGGTAGACGCTGCCGTCATTTGCCTGGGCGTAGGAGCGAAGGTCGCGAACGCACAGGGACTCGAAGAGGAAACCGGTGGTTTTCGTGTCGGCCTCGAGCTTGGCGCCGTCGGCGTTGAGGGCAGCGACGGCGAGTGAGGGGTCGGCGAGGTGGCGCTTGGGCGAGGCGAGCATCTGGGTCTTCGATCGGATTTCGAAGCGCCATGACGGAAGATCATCGACGACGAAGACTCTTTCCAGCGCCCGCAGGTAGTTCCGGACGCTGGAGAGCGAGATGCTTTCATCGGTGCCGACCATGCCGGCAACATCACTGTGGATTGTGGGAGTCGAAGCCATGGTTGCTGTGTTCCTCGCCAGCGAGTACAGCACTGAGCGGACCTTGACTGGGTCTCTTGACACACCATCAAGGCGGGAGATGTCTGTCTCAGCGAGAGCTGCGATGTATTGCTGCGGGAGTCGCAAAGCGAAGGAATCTGGCTGATCGAGCGTCCCTGGCCAACCGCCTCGACAAATGTGCCGGACGGCTTCGGGGTAGGTTAACTCCGAGGGCATCGGCTCGTCGATGTGACCTCCTGCCAATAGATGGGCCAGCGAGATGCTGCCGGTGGAGTGGCCGGACTCGAAGAGCGACATGGGCCTCATGCGCAGGCGGGCAAACCGGCCCGTGCCCGAGTGGCTTGTCGCTTCGAGTGGGGGAACGGCTGAGCCGGTAAAGATGAACTGGCCTTTGGTGGGTGAGCTGTCGATCAGTCGCCTTGCCACGTCCCACAGCAGGGGAGCGTCTTGCCACTCATCTACCAGCCTCGGGCGATCTCCTGCAAGGACGATCCTCGGGGTCAGACCAGCGCGGTCCTTGGTGTCGGGGTCAACGAAGAACGCTGATGCCGCGTGGTGGTGACCCGTCCAGGTCTTGCCACACCACTTCGGACCCTCGATGAGGATGCCTCCAAACGCCTGCAGGTACTCGTTGACCTCGGCGTCAATCAAGCGCGGCCGGTAGGGGCCGAATGAGAGCCGTTCCACGCTCGCGAGGGTAGCATGTTTGTGCATGTTAAGGCGGGCGTTGCGCGTATGGTGCCCATTTTGTTGCGCGTCTGGTGTCCTTGGCGTTGCGCGTATGGTGCCCATTTTGTTGCGCGTCTGGTGCCTTTGGCGTTGCGCGTCTGGTGCCTGCCCTTCCCCGGGGGGCGGTGGGCGCGGACCGGTTATGTTGGGCGGTGGACGCGGGTGACCCAGGCGTGGGGGTCGTCTAGTTCTGTGGGGTGGGGGAGGTTTTCTGGGGCGGCGAAGGCGGCGGCTAGGCCTTCGTGGCCGACTTCGGCTAGGACGCCTCGGATGAACTGGGCTCCCTCGATGTATTGCGCGGTCTTGGCCTCGAGTCCTGCGAGACGACGGACAGCGCGCTCAAGGCGCCCTGAGGCGACTCGGCGGGCGTCGAACTTGGACCGGATCTCCTCGACGCTGCGGACCACGCGGGGGCCAACGCCGTCCATGACCACGTCGGCATGGCCTTCCAGGAGAGACATCGTCGCGGTGAGGCGGGCTAGAGCCTCGCGGGCTCTTTCGGGAAGCACCTCAGTCAAGGGCGAGGTGGGAGCGTTCTCCTTGAGGGACTTGGGGATCTCGCGGGCAAGGCGCAGGAGTTCGGGGAGCCGGGACTCGTCATCGTCCTGGGCAGCTTGGGCAATCTCTCCCAGCTGGGCGGAGAGCCACCCGGGCAGCCAGGGGGCCGCGGCGAACTGGACGGCATGAGTCTGCTCGTGGAGGGTGACCCAGAGGCGGAAGTCAGCGGAGGGCACGTCGAGGAGGCGCTCGAAGCGCAGGACGTTGGGGGCGACGAGCAGCAGGCGGCCGGAGGGCCGGGCGAAGGGGTCGAACTGGCCCAGGATTCGCGCCGACAGCGCGGCGAGGATCGTGCCGATCTGGAAGCCGGCAGCCTGGCGGGCGGGCCACGGGGCTTTCTCTGGCATGACGTGGGGGGCGAGGGACTCGATGATCTGGGTGTTGGCGCGGATGAAGCCGGGCCGGTCCAGGACGAGGATCGGGGCGGTTGACGCCTCGGCCGCCGCGTCGGTCCAGCCGGTGATCTCCGAGACGTAGAACAAGGCGCGGCGAGCCGCCATCTTGAGGTCTTGGGTAATCGCCGCGACCTCGTCGGATTGTGCAGGGGGACCGGGCCGGGAGACCAGGCCGCCGAAGCGCCAGGCCAGCGCAAAGTTAACGGGACCACTCACAGGAACTAACGGTACCGCGATGTGGGGGCGCTGCCGGTCCCTCGCGCTTGACACCGCTGCCTCACGCCCTCCCCAGCACGCACCTACCCCACCGATACCGCTATCTGGCGCGAGACAACCCACTAGGGAGCGCCCCTGCACTCTTGCGAACGCCCCTCGGGACAGCTACCCCCACCGGCGCGCAGCGCCGCTTAGAACCGCCCTGCGTAGCCGTAGACGCCGGACCAGCGGATGGGGATTTCGGCGATCTTCTTGCCCGGGCGGGGGGCTTCGACCATCATTCCTGAGCCTGAGTAGATGGCGACGTGGTGGATGGTGGCGGCGCTGGTGCCCCAGAAGATGAGGTCGCCGGGGCGCATCTGGTCGAAGTCCACCTTGGCGGCGGCTGCGTACTGGCCGGCGGCGGTGCGGGGGATCGCCCGGCGGCCGGCGTTGAGCCAGGCTTGGGAGCTCAGCCCCGAGCAGTCGAAGGCGTCCGGCCCCGAGCCTCCCCACTGGTAGGGCTTGCCGATGTGCTGGCGCGCCCAGTCGACCACGGCTTGGGACGCCTCGGCGGACGAGATCGCGCCCACGGTCGCCGGCGGTGGCGAGCTCCCCTTCCCGGGTGGGCTTGAGCCTTGGGAGGACTCTCCTGAGCCGCCTTCTTCGGACGATGACGACCCTTCCCCCTCAGCTTCCGCCGCCTTTCGCGCCGCCTCGTCAAGCTCCCGCTGGCGTTGCCTTTCGGCGGCGAGCCGACGGGCCGCCTCGTTCTCTGCGGCAATGCGCGCCGCCTCGGCCTGCTCCTCTAGGGCAATGGTCGTGTTCTTCTTCGCCGCCAGCTCGGCGAGCAGCGCCTGGTGTTCGCGTTCTGTGGCGTCCTGCTTAGCCTCCAGCTCGAGGGCTGCTTGTTCGGCTGCGATCGCCGCTTGCGCAGCCGCTTCCGACTTTTCCTCGCGGATCTCCACGGCGCCTTCGGCCCGGACCCGGGCGGCAAGGGCTGCCTGCTCTGCGACGGCGAATCTGCTTGAGGCGCGCCCCGTGCTCGTCCCGACAATGTGGATGAGTTCGGCCTTGCGGATGGCCTCATCCAGGGCCCCGGCGGTCAGGAACGGTTCGATTTCGGAGAACGCCGACTGCGATTCGCTCGCGCTGATGGCGATGCGGGCGAGGGTGCTGCGTGCCACGGCCAGGGAATCCGCAGCCTCCGTCGCTGCCTCCTGGGCTGCCTCCACCGTGCCAGAAGCCTTGACCAGCTCTTCTGCTGCGGCGTTGTAGGTTTCCGCCGCGAGGCCCGCCACCTGTTCAGCTGCCGCCGTCTCCGCTCGCAGGCCGTCAAGCATCGCCTCAATCTGGGCGACGGACGCCTCGGCCAGCTTCTCCTCCTGGCGCGCCCGGTCAATCTCTTCCTGGGAGGGTCCCGCCGGCGGATCAGCGCCTGCGATCAGCGGTTGACCGACAACAACCACGGCTCCACAGAACACGAGGGCAGCGATCCGCCTGGTGAGGGGATTGCCGCGTCGCGACGACGGGGACCGCATTGCCGGGACTCTCCTTAGTTGCTGTAGGGGCCAACGAGGGTCAACGTATCGGGGTTGACCTCACAGGGACGTGGCCATGCATTAAGCCTACCCTCGACAACTCCTGTCACATTAGTCACACCAGCCACACCAGCCACACAAGCCACGCCGGCAATCTCCCACCTGAGGGCATCTCACATCTCGGACGCCCGGCGGAAATCCTTCCGCGACGGACCTACGATGACGGATATGCGCACCTGGCACATCCTCTCCTCGCTGGTCCTGGCATTGTGAGCGCGAACTGGTCCTTTGAGACCCGCCAAATCCACGCCGGCCAGCGTCCCGATCCGACCACCGGATCGCCGGTCCTCCCGATCTTCCAGACCACCTCCTACGTGTTCCCGTCGGTCGAAGAAGCCGCCGAGCGTTTCGCGCTAAGCAGCATGGGTCCCATCTATGGTCGGCTCGACAACCCCACCCAGGAGGTCGTTGAGAACCGGATCGCATCCCTCGACGGCGGTGTCGGTGCCCTGCTCACCTCCTCGGGCGCCTCGGCCATCACAATCGCGATCCTCAACGCGCTCCAGGCCGGCGACCACATCGTCTCCTCCGCCTCGCTGTACGGCGGGACCTTCGCGCTCCTGCGGCATACGCTGCCCCCCCTTGGAATCAAGACCACGTTTGTGCAAAACCCGGCGGACCTTGAGGAGTGGCGGGCCGCCATCGTCCCTGAAACACGCATGCTTTTTGGCGAGGTGATTCCCAACCCGCAATGCGACATCCTCGACATGGAGCCGATCGCCGCGCTCGCCCACGAGCACGAGGTGCCGTTCTTTGTCGACTCGACCGTCGCGACACCCTGGCTGTGCCGGCCGATCGACTGGGGCGCGGACGTGGTGCTGCACTCGGCGACAAAGTACTTGGGCGGGCATGGCACGGCGCTCGCGGGCGTGATCGTCGATGCCGGGCAGTTCGACTATGCGGCGACGCCCGGGCGATTTCCGCAGTTCAGCGAGCCGGACGCCGCCTACAACGGGATTGTCTTTGGCAAGGAGTTTGGCGCGGGCGGGGCGCTTGGGGCCAATCTGTCCTTCATTGTCAAGGCGCGGGCTCGGCTGCTGCGAGACATGGGGCCGGCGATCGCGCCAATCAACGCCTGGCTCATTGAGCAGGGGATTGAGACGCTCTCGCTGCGAATGGATCGGCACGTGAGCAACGCGTTGGCGGTCGCGCAGTGGCTCGAAGCGCGCCCCGATGTCCTGTCGGTCTCCTACCCTGGGCTGCCGTCCTCGCCCTACCACGCCCTCGCGCAGAAGTACACGCCGCGCGGCCCCGGGGCGGTCTTCACCTTTGAGCTGGCCGGGGACGTCGCCGCCGGCCGAGCGTTCATCACCGCGCTTCGCCTCCACTCCCACGTCGCCAACATCGGCGACGTCCGCTCGCTCGTGATTCACCCCGCCTCGACGACGCATTCCCAGCTCAGCCCCCGCGACCAGGAGGCGGCCGGGATCCGACCCGGGCTCATCCGCCTGTCCGTCGGCCTCGAGGCGGTGGAGGACATTATCGCCGACCTCGAGCTCGGCTTCGCTGCCGCTTCAGAAACCCGCGCACGATGACGGACCGCGGGTTGTCGGGGCCAGGTGCGGTCTCGCTCGGCGCGGCTGGGGGCGGGAGGGGCGGCGTATCGGACGTGTCCACTGGTGGGGGGCGGGGCTTGGACGTGTCCACTGGTGGGGAGCGGGGCTTGGACGTGTCCACTGGTGGGGGGCGCGACGCTTCTCCTGGATTTGAGGGGGTTTCCCCTCAGCCGGGCGCAGCGATTCCTGCAACGGGGGCGTGGCGCGAGGGCGATCCGGTTGGGGATCGGCTGTTCGCTTCTTTGGGGGCGATTCCTCTCGAGGTCGGAGGGGAACTGGACGTGCGGCTGGCCTACGAGACCTGGGGGAGGCTGAACGAGGCCCGGGACAATGCGGTGCTCGTGCTGCACGCTTTGACCGGGGATTCTCACATCAGGGGCGAGGCGGGGCCGGGGCATCCGACAGCGGGCTGGTGGTCCTCGCTCATTGGGCCGGGCGCTCCGGTCGATACCTCGCGGTACTTCGTCGTGGCGCCGAATGTGTTGGGAGGGTGCCAGGGGTCGACGGGGCCTTCGTCGCCGTGCTCGGATGGGCGCCCCTGGGGGTCGCGTTTCCCCTACCTGACGATCCGCGACCAGGTGCGCGCGGAGATTGCCCTGGCTGACGCGCTGGGGGTTAGGCGCTGGGCGCTGATAATCGGAGGCTCGGCCGGGGGGATGCGAGTTCTCGAGTGGGCGACGATGGTGCCGGAGCGAGTGGCCGCCATCGTCCCTGTTTCTACTGCGGCACGATCTACCGCCGACCAGATCGCCTGGGCCCACGCCCAACTGCTGGCGATTCGGGCCGATGCTCACTTTCTCGGCGGCGACTACTACGACCAGCCGGCCGGGTCCGGGCCCCACGTCGGGCTGGGGATTGCCCGGCAGATTGCCCACACGACCTACCGGTCCTCCCTGGAGCTGGAGATTCGTTTTGGGGCCGAGGTCCAGGGTTCGGAGAACCCCCTGGGCGGCGGCGGCCGGTTTGCTGTCCAGTCCTACCTAGAGCACCACGGGGCCAAGCTCGCGCTGCGGTTCGATGCCAACTCCTATGTGGTGCTGACCGAGGCGATCCTCTCCCACGACCTGGGCCGCGACCGAGGCGGGGTTTCTGCCGCGTTGTCTCGGATTTCTGCCCGGGCCTTGGTTGTTGCTGTCGACTCCGACCGCCTCTACCTGCCCGAACAGTCCGACGCCCTCGCCGCCGAGATCCCTCACGCCGGCCCCGTTCACACCGTCCACTCCGACTATGGCCACGACGGCTTCCTCATCGAGTTCAACCAGTTGGCGCCGAGAATCCGCGACTTCCTGGAGGGCCGCTGATCCCTGCGCTTTCCACGCGTGGATTCTCCCCACTCCCCTCGCACCCCACCCCCCCGGAGCGGATCCTC
>WQYN01000044.1 GCA_009781225.1 Micrococcales bacterium
AGACCAGGCCGCGCCCGCATGACGAGCGCCGCCGCTGCAGAGACAAACGGTGCAGCAAAGGAGGTTCCATCGAGCTCGCAGTACCCCGGTTGGCACCACCCATGGATGCCCACTCCCGGAGCCACGAGATCAATGTGGGTCTCAGGATTCGTGTTGGAGAACGGCGCGCGGGCTCCCGTCGGATCTGTCGCACCCACTGCAAGGACACCGGGGAAGGATGCCGGGTAGTTCGGAGCGTTGGGTGTCGCCCCCGGTGCTATCGGTGTTGGCGCCCCGTTGTTGCCTGCGGCCGCGACTACGACGACCCCCTGTTTGAGGACCATGTCGATCGAGTACTGGAGTGTCGAGTCCTTCTGGTCTGAGGTCAGTGAGATGTTGACCACCTTGACGCCGCGAACCGCGGAGTCCTGAATCGAGGTGGCAACCGCCAAGGTGTTGAGTTCTCCGTTGCCGTCGGAGGCCTTGTAGCAGATGACCTTGGTGTCCCACCCTGCGCCAGCGATTCCTTTGCCGTTGTCCGTTGCCGACCCGATGATGCTCGCCACCTGCGAGCCATGCCAGGATCCAGCCAGATCGGGACGGGAGGGGGTTACGTCGACGCGGTTTTGTCCGAAGTCGAAGCCCCCCACCATGTTGCTTCCCCGGTCCGGGTGGTTGAGATAGCAGCCGACGTCAATGACCGCCACTGGGGCCGCGTCACCCCCCGGCATCGAGGCCAGCGCCGGCCAGATCGAGGCGAAGTTCGCCCCTGGCTCGAACTTCAACGGCCACTGCGAGACGAAGTGCGGGTCATTGGGGTTGGTTCCGTAGGCGGGGTGGTAGCGCACGGAATAGTCCACGACCTCGAAAAGCCCGGAGTCCGCCATCGTGCGCGCTAGGTCAGGTGAGGTGCGCCCATCTGTTTCGACGAGCGCGAAGCGAGTCCCGCGCGTGGCGGAGCGAAGGCCCAGGCGAGCCGAACGCGAGACGCCCCGCAGGACGCTCTCCATCGCGTCGCGCGAGACGGACATCTTGGGGATGGCCACGAGCGTGGTCTCGTCCACGTCGGGAGAGGTGGGATCGGCGGTCGGGAGCGGCGACAGGACGCCGCCATCCTCGTCAAAGGCGCTGGCGCAAGCCTCGATGGCGAAACCGACACTGAAGGCCGCGCACACGCAAGCGGCGACCAGGGTTCGCAGGCGCACGGGGCGAGAATACCCGACGGTCGTCGCCTACGCCCCCTCAAGAGGCGACTCAGACGCGCCCTCAGCCTGCAGCCCCGCCGCCGCAGAAGCCTCCGCAGAAGCCTCAACGGAAGCCTCAGCAGTCTCCGGAGGATCCGCAGGCATGACCCGCCCTCTCACCAGCAACCACACGCACCACAAGGTCAGGGCGTAGAGCGGAATCCCCATGACGATGTGGGCGATTCCCAGCCAGGCGACCTTCGATTGGAAGTACAGCGGCGTCTTGACCGCCAAGCGCAGGGCGAACATGCCGACCAGGAGCCACGTCCCGGCACGAGCCCGCCGCACCAGCTCTGGCTCACTGCGCCACCCCGTGAGATCCATCCGGACCATCCCGACCACGAGACCCACGATCGGCCACCGCGCGACCAGCGATGCCAGGCACCCAACCATGTATCCCACGTTGATGAGAAGCGCCGGCGCGTAATAGTCCTCGGCGCGGCCCGATGTCTTTGCCCACCAGAAGCCAAAGGCCACTCCGATGAGCCCGGTGATCACCTGGGTGAGGGGGGTGCGCTGGGCTAGGCGGACCACAGCGAGCGCGAGCGCGACCCCGGCGGCCGCCATGAGCGGAGCCGTCAAGCCGCCCCAGATGAGGTAGACCAGGACAAAGATTCCTCCCGGAGCCACGGATTCCACGGCTCCGCGAAAACCTCCGATCGCCTGGGTGAAGGAGAAGTCCTCGCCGAGGATCGCGGCGAGTTTGCCCCCACCGGCCCCTTCGGCCAGCTTCTCGCTGATTTCGCTCATGGCGCTGATCCCAACAGTTCATAGCGAGGGTTCATCATGGTCCTCTCCCCGCCCTGGAGGAAGACCCGCCCCCAGGCGGCCACGCCGACCCCTGGGGCGATCCCCGTGATCTCCTCTTGGCCGTGCCAAATGAGCCGAACCCCGCCTTGGCCGTCGGAGACCCGAGCCGAAAGCGACGGCGCCCGGTCTCGGGCGGAGAAGGTGACGGTTGTCAGCCGCCCAGAGACACGCTCGATTTGGCTCACCGGACTTCCGTGATTTCCGGCCCGCGAGGAGCCAGTTCGATCCGGGGTGCCGACTCCTCGGGAACAACCTTGGTCCCCGGAACGGTGAGGGGAAGCATCTCGCGAGGCGGATAGGCCGTTTGCCCCCGGTCCACGACGAGGTTCGCGAAGAACTCCTCCAGCGGTTCGGCGGCCTGGGGGTTGGTGGCGGCGCGACCGGTCAGCGCTCCCCGGACAAACCATCGCGGCCCATCAGCTCCGATGAACCGGTAGGACCGCTTTCCTGTCCGTCCGTCGGAGGTCGTCGCCGGCACCTTTGCCTTCAGCTCAGTCCCGAAGGGCCCTTCCGTCTCCTCCGCGCTTCCCCCTTGCTCGATGATCGACTCGGCGAGCTCGCTGCGGATGTCGTCCCAGATTCCCAGGCTCCGGGGGGCGGCGAGCACTTGCAGGTGGAGAGTGGACCCCTCACGGGTCGCATGTGCCGCGACAGGACGCCCCGAGGAACGCTCGACCTCGAGGCCGACCTTGATCCCTGGGATGTTCGGAACGCGCAGGGCCCCGAGGTTGACTCGGTCCCCCAGCTCGGGCACGTCCGCCACGTCGAAGGGTCCCCGGGAGGGAATCACCCGCTCCGGTACCTCCTCGGGTACCTCCTCCGGTACCTCCTCCTCGACGCGCTTCTTGCGCCTGAATGGACTCATCGCCCTCGCTCCTTCCCTAGTGATCCCTAGTGACCCGTGGAGCCGAAGCCCCCCCGTCCGCGTTGCGACCCCGGAAGATGCTCGACCTCGACGAACCGGACACGCTCGACGGCTTGAAAAACCATCTGCGCGATCCGCTCGCCCTTGGCAATGCGCACCGTCGTCGCCGGATCGGTGTTGATCAGTGACACCGCGATCTCGCCACGGTACCCGGCATCAACAGTACCGGGCGCGTTGAGCACGGTGAGCCCGGTCCGGACCGCCAGCCCCGAGCGCGGATGAATGAACCCCGCATACCCATCGGGAATCGCCACCGCAACCCCCGTCGGGATCAGCGCCCGCTCCCCTGGGGCCAGCGCCGCATCTACGCGCGAGCACAAGTCCACCCCGGCATCCCCCGGGTGGGCGTAAGACGGCAGCTCAAGCTCCGGGTCGAGCCTTGCCAGCAGGACCTGTAGCTCCTCCATGTCAGCCTGCGCACTCAGTGCACACCAGCACGCCGCCTTCTTCGGAGGCCAGCTGGCTGCGATGGTGAATGAGGAAACACGCCGAACACATAAACTCGTCCGCCTGCTTGGGCAAGACTCGAACCGACAGCTCCTCGTCGGAGAGGTCGGCTCCGGGAAGCTCGAAGCCTTCCGCGGCTTCCGTCTCGTCTTCGTCGACAATCGAGGCGGCCTTCTCCGCCCGTCGTGCCTTCAGCTCCTCGAGTGAGTCCTCGTGGAGGTCTTCGTCGGATTTCCTAGGGGCGTCGTAGTCAGTGGCCATGCCTCGTCAGATCACGCTCCCTGATTGCTTGTCGGGACAGATCGACGCAGTCAACAACCCGCGTCGGGTGAGCAAGGTACCAGACTTCGCGGCCGAATCGGTAGATCCTCATCAACGTGTCACTCCGGTTCGCTGACAGCATCGGGATTCAGGATCGTGTGGCGCACGAGAATCGGTAGCTCCTCCCCCACTTTTGGCACCCGCTGTCCGTCTCCCACTCGCAGCATCGCGACCTGGGCGTGGGGCGAGTCCGCATACCGCAGTCGCCTCCCATCGAGGGTAAAACCCGAGCGTACGGTGCCGGACCTCGCCAAGACATCCCCCGCGAGCCCCCGCAGCGCTCGCCCTATCCCATCCCCCACTCTCGGCGCCTCCAGCCCCACCCCGTGGCTTGTCCCCCCATCGACGATGACGAGATGTCCGCCGCGCCCCACCTTCGCCTGCCGATACCCAACCCGCTGCCCCGCCTGCAAGACATGGACCGCGCGCACCGTCCCCGTCACCCGCAGCGCCCTCCCATCGCCGATCCACAGATCCGTCCCCACGCGCGCCCGCACCTGGCAGTCAAACCGCCCCGCCAGCGTCGCACAGTCTTCCCCCCCCATATGCGACACATGGACGATGGCGGCCCTCAGCCCCGCCTCCTTGGCTGCGGTGAGCACGGCGCTGGCTGCGGCGAGGTTTTGCCCGGGTTGTCTGTCCAAGGGGAGGTGGAGGGCAAGGGCCTGGGCAGCGTTTCCTCTGGTGCCCACTGCCTCGGCGAGGTCTTTCGTTGCGAGACCAAAGCGCGTGAGAGGCGTCGCGAGCTCTAGTACGAAAGGTCCGTCATCGTCCCAAGCTTTGAGCGCGTCGAGGCTTGAAATGGTGGTGATGACTTCCGAGCGCTGGGAGGGATCGCCATCGTCCGTCTGCGGGTGGAAGGGGGTGAGCACGAGGATGTCTCGGGTGAAGAACGGGCGGGCGAGCGCGGCCTCGGCAAGAGTCCCGACCGCGAGCGTGTCGGCGTCGAGCTCCTGGGCGACGGCGGCGAGGCGGGCGACTCCCTGGCCGTAACCGTTGCCCTTGGCTACCGGGATCAGCCCCGGACTGGCGGCCATGACGGCGGCGAGGTGCGCGCGCCAGACGGTGCGATCAATGTGGAGTGTGACGGGCATTCTCATCTCCCTTGGAGGCGGCGGGCGGCGCGATAGGCCTGGTAGAGGCGGGACGGAGCGGCAGGGTCCACTCTCCGGGGTACTGGACGGCGCGTCCTCCCGTGCCGACTTTGAAGCGGACGAGGCCCGCGTGGGGGTCGGCGGGGTCGAGCGTGTCGGTGATGCCGCGCAGGTCGTAGGTGGTGGCGCCGCGGGCGAGGGCGTCGCGGATCATCGCCCACTGGATGGCGTTCGAGCCGCGGACCTCGCGTTTTGCTGTGGTCGACGCGCCGTAGGAGTACCAGACGTGGCTGCCCACCCGCGTCATGAGAGTCGCGGCGATGAGGTCGTCCTCGTGGTGGGCGAGGTAGAGCGCGAGGCGATCGGGGTCCTCCGAGCGCATGGCGCGCCACATCTGCTGGAAGTAGGCGAGCGGGCGGGGGGTGAAGTGGTCGCGGGCGGCGGTGAGCTGGTAGATCTCGTGGAAGGCGGCGAGGTCTTCCTCGGTGCCGAGGGAAGTTCGGACGCCCGCCGCCTCGGCTTTGCGGATGTTGCGTCGCCACAGCTGGTTGAAGCCGGCCTGGATGCTCTCCTCGGTCTGATCTGTGAGGGGGAGCTGGAAGACGAAGGCGGGCTGGCCGTCGGCGAACCCTTCCGTCGCGGCGGGCGGGCGGAAGTTTGCTTCTTCGAGGGCGGCGATGAGGCGGGTCGCCGTGGGGTTGACGTGGTCGGGGTCCACGTGGGCGAGGGAGCGCGGGGCTGTCGGGTCGGTGTTGGCCCTGGCGAGAGCGTCTTTGACGGTCTTTGCCTGCCAGGCACGCCATTCGATGGCGGGACCGATCGTCAGGGCGAAGGCACCGCGGGCTTTGGCATAGTCTGCGAGGGCTTTGAGGGCGTGTGTCGGGGTGGCAAGCTGCTCCCACAGGAGGGCCGGCCCTTCGGGGACGTAGGCCAATGACCTGGAGGTTCGCGGGATAGTGCGGGAGAGGATGAGCGCTGTACCGGTCAGCTCGCCGCCGAGGAAGAACCCGACAGACTCGGCGCTCCACGCCTCCTTTACCTCACCCCAGGCGGGGGTCTGGAGAAAGGACACGGGTCCGTGGGTCGCGATCCACTCCCGGTGACGCTCGGGAGTGATGGCTCGGACCTCCATGGTTCTCCCTTCTCCTCGTGTGTGGCCGTTGCGCCCACAGGGTACTCGCCATAGCCCAGCTTTTGGGCGCGCCTCCCATATGGCGTGCCGGGCATGTGGCAATCTTTCGTCCGTGGCATCTGATGATGACGGCACGAAGGAGAGCGCCGACAAGGGCGCCCAGACCAAGCTCCGCGTCGAAAGCGCCGGCGACGGGATGGTCCACCTCACCGACGAGGAGGGCACGGAATACCTGCTTCCCATTGACGACGCCCTCAAAGACGCGATCCGTGAAGAGGCTCGCGTGGTCATCGACTCCTCCCTCCCCCTCGGGACGGGCCAGGCCAAGGACCTGCGACCGCGCGACATTCAGGCCCTCATCCGCTCGGGTGTCTCTCCCGAGGACCTCGCCCAGGCTGCGGGAATCGACGAGAAGCTCGTCGACCGCTACGCCCAGCCAGTCCTCGACGAGCGTGCCTACATCGCCCAACGCGCCCAAGGCATGTCCCTGCGCGCCGACGGCGACGGCCCCCTGCTCGGCGAAGTGACGGTGGACCGGCTCGCCACCCAGAAGGTCGACACCTCGGCCCTTGTCTGGGATGCCGTCCGCGAGGATGGCCGTTGGGTTGTTTCCGTCTCCTACACCGCTCCCTCCGGGCCCGCCACCGCACGCTGGATTGTTGACCCCTCCAACGGCAAGGTCCAGGCGCTCGATGACGAGGCCGCGTGGATCACCGAAACCGACCTTGGTCTTGGCCACGGGCCTATTCCTTCCGTGCGCGCCGCCCCTGTCCTAGGACTTCCATCTGCCCTGGAGGATGCGACCCCTCCCCCCGAGCCCGATCCCACACACAGCCTCCTCGACGACCTCATGGCTCACCGCGGGATCCGCCAACCGGTCGAACCCCTCTTCACCAGCGACTCCGACCTTGCTGGCCCGCATCCCTCGCCGGGCAACGAGGCTGAGATCCTCACGCTCCTTCCCCCTGTCGAGCCTCTCCTCCCGACCGACGCCACCGCCCCTCCCTACGCCAAACTCACCTCCGTCAGCGACGATGACGCTCCCGCGCCTCCCCGCCGCTCCATCACCGACCGCTCCGCCGGCCTCGACTCAACCATGGTGCTCGACATTCCCCGCATGGCCTCCCTCCTGGAGGAGGACGCCACGGTTGGGGCTGAGCCCGCCTCGCCGCCCGCCAAGACTTCTCCCACGCGCCTTCCACCTCCCCCGCCTCCCGGGGCTGGCCCCACCGATGTCCCCGTCACCCTCGCCCTCTTGGACGATGACGGCACTCCCCTCGACGACACACCTCCCCCCAAGACCACCCCGCCTTCGCCCCCGCCTTCGCCGCCGCCTTCGCCACCGCCTGCTGCACCCACCCCCAAGCCCAAAACCCCTCGCCCCCGCCGCTCCTCCGTCCCCTCCTGGGACGAAATCGTCTTCGGAGCCAAACCCGACCAGCACTAACCCACCCCCCGCCACCGCTTCCCCGCCTCACCCCCCGCCGCGAGAAGGGCGTTTCGCTGATTCTTTCGGGCGACTTTTCAGCGAAACGCCCTTCTCTCGATGGGTTGGGGGGAGCTCGGGGCGTGGGGACGCGCTGTCAGAGGCGGCAGGCGTGGATTTCTGTGACGAGGATGGCTCGGGCGCCTACCTCGTAGAGGCGGTCCATCGTCGAGTTGGTCTCCTGGCGGGGAACCATGGCCCGGACGGCGACCCAGCCGCTGTCGTGCAGCGGGGAAACCGTGGGGGATTCGAGGCCGGGGGTGATCGCGACCGCAGCATCGACTGCATCGATGGGAACGTCGTAGTCCACAAGGACGTATTGACGCGCAGTGAGGACTCCCCTGAGTCGGCGGACGAGGATCTCAAAGGAACCGCGGACGCCTTCCGACAACTCTGGGTGTCGGATGAGCACCGCGACCGAGGAGAGGATCGGTTCCCCGAAGACCTCAAGGCCTGCGGCCTTGAGGGTTGACCCCGTGGACACGACATCCGCAATGACCTCAGCCACGCCCAGGTGCACCGCTGACTCCACAGCCCCATCGAGGCGAACGATCCCAGCGGGAACCACCCCGAGCTGTTCCAGGTGCGCGGCCACCAGACCCGGGTAGGAGGTGGCGACGCGCTTTCCGGCGATCGTCGCGGTGGTCTCACAGGATCCCGGTTCCGCGGCGAAGCGGAAGGTTGATCCCCCGAAGCCGAGGTCCATGTGCTCCACGGCCGGAGCCCTCGAGTCCAGGAGCAGGTCGCGGCCGGTGATTCCCGCGTCCAGGGTCCCGGATCCCACGTAGACCGCGACGTCGCGGGGACGCAGGAAGAAGAACTCGACATCGTTTTCCGGGTCAAAGAGAACCAGGTCACGGGAGTCAGTCCGCTCCCGGTAGCCGGCGGCTGCGAGGAGAGACCAGGCCGGTTCGGACAAAGACCCCTTGTTGGGAACGGCGATTCTAAGCATGGTTGCTCCTGTCACAGGTGTCGATAGACGTCGTCGAGGGTCAGGCCTCGCGCGACCATCATCACTTGGGCATGGTAGAGGAGCTGGGAGATTTCCAGGGCCAGGGCCTCGTCAGACTCATGCTCGGCAGCCAGCCACACCTCTCCGGCTTCCTCGAGGATCTTCTTGCCGATGGCGTGGACTCCGGCATCAAGCAGTTGCACGGTTCCGGAGCCTGAAGGCCTGCTCAAGGCGCGGTTCTGGAGTTCAGCGAAGAGGTCGTCGAAAGACTTCACACGGCTAACCCTACGGGGCATCCGCTAAATTGCACGCAAGGGTCCTACGCAGGACGCGCAGCGAGGAGAGAACCATGGCACAGCGAACCGGACCACGCGCAGCAGCGGTGATGCTCGTCATCGTCCTCAGTGTGGGGGGTGTGAGCAGCGGGGCGAGCGCCGCGACGGTGGGGCGTGAGGTCGTGGTGCAAGGCGAGGGCACGCCCCAAAGCGACCCCACCGTCCAAGACCAGGTGGCGGGAAAGAAGAAGCAGAAGGCCAAGCTCAAGAAGATCAAGGTGAGCGGGGTCGTGCCGACGGGCGTGTCGTTCTCGCTGCGCAAGCCCATGCTCAGGGGGTCCACCGTCCTCAACCGGATCACCTTTGCCTACCTGATTGAGACGCAGGTGACGGCCGAGCTCAAGCGGCAGGCGCGGGCAAAGAAGCAGTGCCCGGTGGTCCCGAAAATGCGCCTGACCTCGAAGGTTTCGACCTCGATCTACAAGGGGCGCTACGCCTCGGCCGCGATGATTTTCCGTGGGACGTGGTGCAGCGGGACCCACTACCAGGCGGTTCGCTCGGTCACGCTCGATCTCAAGCACAGCCGACCCGTCAAGACCCAGGCGCTGGCACCGCTGGCTGGCAAGGCGCTCCAGTGGGAGATCATCGCCAAGCTGTACAAGACAAAGGCGTACAAGAAGGGGCATTTGGGGCCTAAGGGAACCACGCTCGTGCCGCGGTCCGTCAAGGCGAGCAGGGCGCGGAACTGGACTCGGGTGCAGGGCATCGAGGGCTGGCTCGCGACCAAGAAGGGGATTCGCTTCTGGGTGACAGCGGACTACGGGGTTCAGGCGGTGACGCTCCCGTGGGCAGTCATGCGCAAGACGCCCGGGGCCGTGGCGGGGCATTCCCTGGCCCGAACCTTCTACGCCGGGACGGGCTTTGGCGGAGTGGTCGCGCCGATCCCCGCGGAACTTGCCGCCGTGTCGGTCGGGAACGCCGGTGGGCGCTGGGAGAACGCAGCGCAGGGTGTCGCCCTGACGATCGCTGCGGAGGCCCGCGCCAAAGGCGTGACTGCCGCTCAACTCGTGGCGGCCGATGACGCGACTGCGGCCGGGTTGGGGAAGGTCTCTGCCCGCACGTGGGACGGGAAAGTCTTGACGCTGTCAGGTGTCGGGGCGGATGCACGGCGGTTCATGATCCGGCGGGCGATCGGCGCGTCAGGATCGGTGCGGGTGATGTGGGTCTACCCTGAAGGCGCGGCCGCGTGGGTCAACGTGTGGGCCCGCGACCTCGCCGCAGGCCTGCGCCACGCCCCGCTGTAGGGGTTGAGATGCACGCATGGGCCAGCGGACTTCCCGCTGGGATGCGCCACGGAGGCGCCCCCCCTCCGACGCTCTCCCCGCCCCAGCAACGCCCAACAACCTCACCAGCTCAGCCCTGGCCCTACCCCCGGAGTGGGTAGCGTTCGTGGTAGGTGTCGCGATCCACGATCTTGATGAAGACGGTCTGGCCTGGGGTGCTCTTGTACTTCCCGTTCCCTAGGTAGGTCACTCGGATCACGTGCTTTCCAAGGGGGAGCCCTTTGATCCGCGTGCGCGCGCCATGCTTACCCAGGGTCAGGGTCCTCTTTTCCTTGCCCCACTGGACAAGGACCTTTCCTCCGATGTCCTTCTTTCCGTCCCACGCCCAGACCTCTACTGTCAGCGGACGGTAGTCCACCCAAAGGTCCCGCTTCTGCACCGTCACCTCGACGCCGGGATGGCCTTCCTCCGGAGGCCTGACACGCTGCGGGGTGGCCTTGGGCCTGGTGTACTCGCCCAACCCGAGTTCTCCGTAGTAGTTCTCCCCCCACGCGACCGTTCTCCCCCTCTTGGCCACGGCGATAGCGTGGGAGCTTCCAGCAGCGAAGCTGGTCAGCGCCCCGGCCTTGGCCTGAATCCGCGTGGCGGTGACCGGATTCCTGCTGATCCCCTTCTCTTTGCAGGACTTTGAACCCCAGGCGTACAGCCTCCCCGTCTTTGTCAGCCCATAGAAGCACGAGTCGCTCGCCTCAATCGTTGAGATCGGCTCCTTTCTCGGCAGCCCTCCGATCATGCTGACTTCGATCGGGACGGGTTCGCCCACGGGAGGGAAAGGCCACCTGGAAAGCTTCCAGCTCCACACCACACCGCTTCCCGTCAGGCCAATCGCTTCATCACGGCCGACCGCCACCTTGACGATGGGGTCATCCTCCGACAGCCCAGAGATCTTCGTGAGTAGCCCGTGGCCGTTGTTGTCGGCGACCCCGCAATAGTCCGTCTCCCACATGTAGATCTCGCCCTTGCCCGAAAGAGCCGCCACCGAGCGCCGACCAACTCCGAAGTCTCGTACTGGATTGGTTCGCGAGAATGCTGCGATCCTCTTCAGACCAAAGCAATGGTCTTCCAGCCCATCACCCCAGACCCACATTGCCCCACTCTTCGTCATCGCTGCCCCTGTGTAGCGTCCGGCCCCGATCTTCACCACCGGGTCCCTCTTTGGCAGGCCCTTCAGTCGGACTGGCTTGGCCGCAACACCCCCGCCATGCCCCATCGCCCCCAACCCCGAAAGCTCGTCCCCCCAGCCCCAGACCTCGCCCGCCTTTGTCAAAGCGAGGGCACCCCAGTCGCCGATTGCGAGAGACGCGACCTTCCCAGGGATTCCCGGAATCGGTGTGGGAAGCGCCCGAGGTGCGAAGTTCGGATCTCCGAACCGCATGTTGCTCTCACCCCACACGTACACCATCCCTCCGCGCGCAATCCCAGCCGACATTCGCCGCCCTGCGAATACCTTCACGAATGACGGGGAGGGTTGGGACTCGCCATGAGCCGGAGGCACGGCCCCCAGGCCCATAGCGGCAGCTCCCGCCACCGCCACCACAAGACGCCCAAGCCTCACGACACTCCCGTTCCCCACAACACCAACAGCATGTCCAGCACCGCCTCCGCCGCCTCGGCTCCCTTGTCAGAGCTCGACCCAGGCAGTCCCGCCCGGTCCAGCGCTTCCTCCTCGGTGTCGCAGGTCAGCACGCCGAAGCCGACGGGTTTGCCCGCGTCGAGCCCGACTCGGGTAAGTCCGTCCGTCGCCCCCCGGCACACATAGTCGAAGTGGGGCGTCCCACCCCTGATCACAACCCCGAGGGCGACTGCGGCATCCACAGTCTCCCCGGTCACGGCGTCACTCTCCCCGGTCACGGCGTCGCTCTCCCCGCGACCCAAGACCCCCTGCACTCCCAGGGGCAGCTCGAACGCTCCCGGCACCCGGACCGTTCGCCACGAACTCACCCCTGCATGTCTCAGCGCCTTTTGCGCGCCGGCCACGAGTCCATCCGTGATCCTCCGATGCCAGTTCGTCGCCACGATCGCGACTACCGGCAAGTGGCCACCCTGCCAGGCCTCAGAGAACCATCCCGGCTCCCGCGCCCCGACCTGGGGCGCTCCCACTGTGCTCATGCCGCTTCTCCTCTCGCTCTTCCGACGTGCCCCCCCGGGCCGCTCCGTCCGCTCATCCCGACTCCTTTGCCTCCGATTCGAAAACGTGCCCCATCCGGGCCGCCTTTGTCGACAAGTACGCCCGATTATGCTCGCTCACCCCCACCTCCAGCGACTCCACTCCCGCGACGACAATCCCGTGCGCCTCCAGCCCCGCGACCTTCGCCGGGTTGTTCGTCAGCAGCCTCACCTTCCCGATCCCCAGGTCAGACAGGATCGCTGCCGCCGCCCCGTACTCCCGCCGATCCACCGGCCACCCCAGCGTCAAGTTCGCATCAACCGTGTCCAGCCCCTCGTCCTGCAGCGCGTAGGCGTCAAGCTTCGCGAGCAGCCCGATCCCCCGCCCCTCCTGCCCCCGCAGGTACACGACCGCCCCGCCCTCGCGCGCCACCCGCTCCGTCGCCGCCTCCAGCTGTGCCCCGCAGTCACACCGCAGCGACCCGAGAGCATCGCCCGTCAGGCACTCCGAATGAATGCGCACGATGGCGGCCCCCGCCTCTTCCCCCCACCCTGCCTCTCCTCCCACGAGCGCCACATGTCCAGCCCCCGTCCGCAGGTCTCTGTACCCCACAACCCGCAGCACCCCATGCGCCGTCGGCAGGACAGCGGAGGCCGTCCGCACCACCCGCTTTGCACGGGACCTCGTCGACCGCAGAACCGGTGCTACATCCCCCCGCGCACGCCGCCACGCACGCAAGTCGGCGATCGTCACGAGGGCCAGCCCCTCTTCTTGTGCGATCGCGGAGGCGTCGGGCAAGCGCATCATGGTGCCGTCATCGTTCACCATCTCGGCGATGCCAGCGACAGGCGCGAGACCAGCGAGACAACAGAGGTCAACCGCCGCTTCCGTGTGCCCGGCGCGGTGGAGGACTCCCCCGGGAGCGGCCCGCAGCGGAAGGACGTGACCAGGCCGAATGAAGTCCCCCGGGCCGGAAGACGGCGCGGCGAGCACCTGAAGTGTCCGGGTCCGGTCAGCCGCGGAAATCCCCGTACTGACACCGGTTGCCGCGTCAACCGTCACGGTGTAGGCGGTGCGCCGGGGATCCTGGGAGTCAGGCACCATGAGCGGGAGGTTCAGCGCATCGGCCCGCTCCCCCGGCATTGGCGCGCAGAGGTAACCCGAGGAATGCCGGATGATCCACGCCACCCACTCCACCGTTGCCAGCTCGGCAGCGATAACCGCGTCCGCCTCGTTTTCCCGGTCAGCATCGTCGGCGACGAGCACGGGCCGCCCCAGAGCCAGCTCCGAGATCGCCCGCTCGATCGGATCCGTGCGCACTGAGCTCATGCTGGGACCCCAGCCACCAGCCGCGCCACATACTTCGCCAAGATGTCGGTCTCCAGGTTCACCCGATCCCCGACTCTCAAGCCCCCCAGCGTCGTGACCTCCAGTGTTGTGGGGATGAGCCCGACCGTGAACCGCACTCCCTCGATCCCCACCACGGTCAACGAGACCCCGTCCACCGCGATTGACCCCTGCGGGGCCACGAACCGCGCCAGCTCCTCCGGCAGGTCGATCGCCATCGTCAGCCAGGCCACACCCGGCTCGATCACCGCGACGACTCCCTGCCCGTCGACATGCCCACTCACCACGTGCCCGCCCAGGCGACCGTCCGCCCGAACTGCCCGCTCGAGGTTCACCGGGTCCCCCACGCGCAGGGCACCCAAGCCGGTGCGCGCCATCGTCTCTGGCATGACGTCGGCGGAAAAACTGCCCTCACCCAGCTGCGTCACCGTGAGGCAAACCCCCGCGACCGCGACCGAGTCGCCCAGCTTCGCGTCCTCGAGCACCGCGCGCGCGCCCACGGTGATCCGCGCCGACCTCCCCTCCACGTCGAGGTCAACCACGCGCCCCATTTCCTCCACGATCCCCGTGAACAACTACCCCTCCTTCAGCCGGGCCGCGACAAACGCCGTGCTCCCGAGCGCCTTGACCTCGTGAGTCCCCCAGCGCGGCGCCTTCGCGAGCGTCGCGACCCCCACATCCTCCACCACCGAGCGCCCCGCCCCCAAAACCATCGGCTCCACATAGGCGTGAACCTCATCCACGAGCCCGGCACGCACAAACGCCGTCGCCACGCTCGCCCCACCCTCGATGAGTACGTGGCGCACCTCACGCTGCGCCAGCACCTCCAGCACCTCCCCCGGATCACGGCTGCGCACGATGACGAGTTCCCCACCTTCTCCCCGCAACCTCGCCTCAGCAGGGAGTTCGCGCAGCCCCATCACCACGCGCAGGGGTTGGTGTTCTGCAAGTCTCCCGTCCTGGAGGCGAGCCGTCAGCGCTGGATCATCAGCGAGCGCAGTCCCCGTCCCCACGAGGATCGCGTCCACATTGGCCCGGATTTCGTGGGCGTGGGCGCGCGCCTCAGGGGACGTGATCCACTGACTCGTACCATCAGCAGCGGCAATACGTCCATCGAGGGTCGTGGCGGTCTTGAGCGTGACATAGGGACGACCGCTCGAGACCGAGTGGAACCATGCCCGGTTGAGCTCGCGGCCTGCCTTTGGGTCAATGTCTGCCGCAACCTCTATTCCTGCCTCCCGGAGCGCCTCAGCCCCACCACCGCCCTGCGGGCTCGGGTCCGAGATCGCGAAGGCGACGCGGTCGATCCCCGCGTCGATGAGCGCTTGCGTGCACGGCCCCGTCCTTCCGGTGTGGGCGCAGGGCTCGAGCGTGACGATCGCCGTGCCTCCGGCGACCGACCGGCCGTTTCGCACCGCGTCCTTGAGGGCCTCGACCTCCGCATGGTGATGCCCTGCACCTCGATGCACGCCCCCACCGGCGACCAGCCCATCCTTTGTGAGCAGCAGACAGCCAACCCTCGGGTTGGGGCCCTGAGCGTTGCACTCGCTGGCCCACTGCATCGCCAGCGCGAGCATGAGGAAGATGCGCTCGTCTTTGACCCAGGCCAAGGACGTGTCGTCACTCACGTGCGCGGCCGCACTCTTCTCCCAAGGCCTGCTCCGCATGACGTCCGGAAGGCCCATGGTTGCGTCAGAAGACATGGTCGCTCCGTTGCCTCGCTCCCTCTTCCGCTAGGGCCCGCAGCGTCGCGATCTCCTCGGCGGGATCCGCCGCCCCCAGCACAGCCGAACCCGCGACAAACACCGTCGCACCCGCAGCGGCAAGGCGAGAGATGTTCTTGCGTGAGACTCCGCCATCGACCTGAATATCGATGCTCAGCCCTGAATCTTCGGTGAGTCTGCGTGCCTCGGCGACCTTGGCGTAGGAACTCGGGACCAGGGCCTGACCACCAAACCCAGGCTCCACCGTCATGAGCAGCAGCATGTCGATCGACCCGAGGAGGTCCTTCACGCTGGCGACGGGCGTGCCGGGGTTGATCGCAAGCCCCACCCGAACACCCATGTCATGGAGCACGTTGGCCAGCCGGAACGGAGCCTTCGCCGCCTCCGCATGGAAGGTGACCGAGGAAGCGCCCGTCTCAGCCCAGGTCACAGCCCACCGATCCGGATCGAAGATCATGAGGTGAACGTCCACCGGCACAGGGCTCACCTCGCAAACCCGCTTCACCGATGCCGGCCCGAAGGCAAGGTTCGGCACAAAGTGCAGGTCCATGACGTCCACGTGGAGGTCGTCAGCCCCCGTCAGCGAAGCAATGGCAGAGCCAAGGTCAAGAGGGTCCGCCGTCAGAATCGAAGGAGCGATGCGAAGGGCCATACCGCTAGCCTAAATGCCCCCCCTGACACGCGCGAGGACCATCGCCCCGTGGCGCGACTTTCCTCTCGCGACACGCCCGCGCACCAACCCAGCGCGTTTGGCGCGTCGTAGCTCACCTTGTACATAGTTGTACACTTTGGCCATGACGACAATGAGCATCAGCACCGCGAGAGCCTGCTTGCCCGCGCTCGTCGACCGCCTCCTGTGCGGCGAAGAGGTCACGATCACTCGCCATGGCGAGCCCGTGGCCGCTCTGGTCCGACCTGAAGCCATGCACACTCGGCCCGTCGCCGACCCCAGCTCTCTGGCGACGATCCTAAGTGCGCGCCTTGACCAGGCTCGTACGCAGCCCCCGCGCCGCGTCGAGTCTCGGGCAGGGTGGGCCGACGAACTCGTCGCCCAAGTCCGCGCCGACCGAGACGCCTGACGCATGATCGCCTTCGATGCTGATGTCCTTATCTATGCGACACAGGTCGGCCACCCACTCGGCGACGTGATCGCCGCGCTCTTCGACCACGACACTGACACGAGCCCGATCATCGGCTCGGGATCAACGCTTCTCATTCCCGAGACCTTAACCCGCCCCACCCGCCGAGACGAGGTAGACGAGGTTGACGCCCTGCTGTCCTTCCTCGCCCGCCTTGACCTCATCCCGCTCGACGCACAGACGGCGACGCTCGCCGCCTGCCTCGGCGCGAAGTACGGGCTCAAGGCACCCGATTCGGTCCACATCGCCTCCGCCGTCGCCGCCGGGGCCGACCGCTTCCTCACCAACAACCACAGAGACTTCCCAAAAGACATCACCGAAATCACCATCATCAACCCCGACGACCTGCACGAATAGGCCGACACCGCCTGGCAGGCCTCCCGGCCCCACTCCGCCAAGATCTCCCCGGCGAGGACAAGCGATCAGGCGGAACACAACCCGAGCCCGCCCCGCCACGTGCGGTGCCAGTGAGCAAGTCGATGCACAAGTCCATGCACAAGTCGATGCACGAGTCAGTGCATGAGTCAGTGCACAAACGCCCGTGCAAAAGTCACAAACCCAGGGGCAAAAGTCACAAACCCAGGGGCAAAAGTCACAAACCCAGGGGCAAAAGTCACAAACCCAGGCTATCGTTTGGTTGACTGTTTCTGTCGATCCTGTGACCTGCGCAAATGCTCAGCCCCGGCGCGCGTCAATGCGTGAGGACCTGGGTTTGTGACTTTTGCCAATTCTGAACCCTTGCCCGCCCACGCTGTCAGAGGGGCAAAAGTCACAAACCCAGAGGCAAAAGTCACAAATGCCCGGGCAAAAGATGCCGATGCGATCCCGCTGGTCGCGCTCACCCCTGCCACGCGTGCTGATCCATGGCGATCTTCCGTAGGGCATCGAGCCTTGTCACATTCTCTCGCATGGCAATACCTTGCCGCCCCGTCAAGGTCTTGACGCGCGGCGGCCAGGTGTCAGGCTGGAGCGTAGCGGTGCCGGAGAGCGGAGCTGGGTCGGGAGCCCGCGGGGCCACGGTGTCGGGGAGGGATGGAAGGGGGCAAGGGGATGAGCGGGGGTGAGGGGCGCCATCGTGCGCTGTCTTCTGGCGTGGAAGAGGGAGGTTCGGCTCGGCCGCGTTCGGGGCTTGACTCGGCTGGTGTGCGGCACTAGGTTCGCAGGCACCACCCCTGCCTATTCAAGAGGAGCACAGCAATGGTTCGTCTCTCCCGTGCCGACCGGTCCGTCGGCTCTGCCATCTCACCGCCGCCACGACGCCTCATAGCCAGGCCCGTTGCGGTACTGGCCTGCCTCGGCCTCGCCTTCGGTGCATCAGTGACGTTCACGTCCGGTGCTGCCTGGGCCAAGGGGATCACCATCAGCAAAGCCTCGTGGTCCAAGAGGTCTTTGAACACCACACTCTATTCGAAGAAGAAGGGGCCGGGGAAGGTCTCCAACTTCCGAGTCAACGTCTCGTCCTCGCGTCCGCTCACTTCCGTCAGAGCTGTCGCCGTATCTACGAACAAGAAGAGTGACACCAAGTTCATTTTTCTTGAGCGCAAGAGCGGGACCGCCAAGAAGGGCTTGTGGGTTGGGGAAGCCTGGTTCGGCAAGGACGACAGGGGGACCTGGCGGGTCACCGAAGTCAACGTCTTCGATGACAAGTGGGATAGCGGTGGTTCCACCGACCAGCAGGGGGGCGCCCCCAGCGCTCAATTCAAGGACAGCAAGGGGATCGGCGGCACAGTCAAAGTGACAAGCGCTCCCAATGCCAAGCCGAAGAAGGTGAGTCGCACGACGCAGGCCGCGGCTGGACAAGCGGTCACCTTGAAGGCGCAGTATGTCGTAAACAGAAAGCCGGTGACAAAGGGCAAGGTTGTCTTCACCGTCTACTACTACGCCATGGACGGGCACCGCGTAAACAAGGAGTACACGGTCAAGATCAACAAGAAGGGGATCGCGACACAGAACATCGTCATGCCGGAGTGCTGGCT